>DATLUU010000579.1:0-4364 GCA_035577885.1 Verrucomicrobiia bacterium | reverse complement strand
CGAGGCCTCCGGCCTGCGGCTGCACGACCGCTGGCTGCTCGCGGGCGAGCTCACCGATCTCTCGCTCTCGGCGCGCTGGGTCACGCTCTCCGCCTGTCACACGGCCCGCGCGCTCCTGCGCCCGGGTGAGGAGTGGTTCGGCCTGGCGCGCGCGTTCATGCTCGCCGGCGCCGCCGCCGTGGTCGCGGCGCAATGGGACGTGGACGACAAGGCCACGGCCCGCCTCATGTCCGATCTGTACTCGCGACTCGCCGAGGGCACGCCGCTCGCCCGCGCGCTCGCGCAGGCGCAGGCGGCCCATGCTCGCGCCGGTGTGCACCCGATCGACTGGGCGGCTTTCGCCGTGCTGGGTGGTCCCGGAGTGCTCGCGGACCGCGCCGGCGCCGAACCCGAAGCATTCCCTGCCCGCCGCTTCGATCCGGATCGCATCGACAGCGGTTCACCTGCCCTCGCCTCCTGCCACGAGGGCCACCGATCCCACGAATGCCACCGTGGGGAATCGAGCCCGACATCGGCAGCGCTCCTGAGGTCGCCATGCCCCGCATGACATGCTCCCCCGGTTTGAAACGCTCCATCACGACGCTCGTCATCGTCTCGCTGCTCGCGTTCGGCGCCGCCTCCTGCGGCCGATCGCTCACGACCCCGGTCGCCCCGGCGCGGGCCGGCGCCGGCGCACGGACGAACGATGTGAGTGGCTCGGAAGTCGTGGTGACGCTCGTGGCCGGAGCCGACGCGGAGGCGCTGGCATCGCGCTATGGCGCCGTGGTCGTGGAGAGCGCGCCCGGGGCCCAGGTCGCCACGCTGAGACCCGGCCCGGGTCAGGGGTTGGTGGACTTCCAGCAGATGCTCGCGAGCGACTCGAGCGTGGTGACCGTCGAGCCCAACGGTTGGCTCGAGACCGCGGAATCCCGCCAGCAGAGCTTCGCCTTCGACGATGGCTTGGAGACTCCCGAGGCGTTCGTCGGGCAGCCGGCAGCCGCGGCGCTCCACCTCGGGGCCGCGCACGCGGTGGCGACGGGACGCGGTGTGACCGTGGCCATCCTGGACACCGGCATCGACCCGAACCATCCGTTGCTCAGCGGCGTGTACGCCGGGGGCGTGGACCTCGTGGACCACGACGACGACCCGACCGACACGCCCGATGGCCTGGACAACGACGGGGACGGCCAGGTGGACGAAGCATTCGGGCACGGTACGCACGTGGCCGGCATCGTTCACCTCGTGGCACCCGAGGCGCGGCTCCTCGCGGTGCGGGTGCTCGATGCGGACGGCGTCGGCGACCTGCTCCGTGTCGTGGCCGGTGTGCGCTGGGCGATGCACCATGGCGCCAAGGTGATCAACCTGAGCCTCGGCGCCCTCCAGCGATCCGTGGCGGTCGAGCGCGCGCTCGAAGACGCCGAGGGCCAGGGCATCGTGGTCGTCGTGTCCGCGGGCAACTGGGGCAGCGACACTCCGGTGGAGTTCCCCGCCGGCTCGCCCTGGGTGAGCGCCATCGCCGCGGTGGACACCGACGGCAATGCCGCGAGCTTCAGCAGCTACGGCGCGAACGTGGCGCTCGCGGCCCCGGGCGTCGCGGTGCGCAGCACCTATCCCGGAGGCGACTTCCGGTTGTGGAGCGGCACGTCCATGTCGTCGCCGTTCGTGGCCGGGGCGTGCGCGCTGCTGGCCGAGCTGCATCCGGGCTGGACACGCGGCGACATGCTCGCGCGCCTCGGGAGCACCGCCGGCCACGTCAACGCCGACGGCCACGCCTTCGGCGCCGGGTCGCTGGATGTGGGCGCGGCGCTCGCGCCGGATGCTCCCGGGATCACGGGCGACACGCAGCCGAGCGAGGACGTGCGGCCGCGCTGAAAGCAAGCGGCCCCGCGCCGGATCGCGAAGCCCCGGCGAGATCGCCGCCGGGGCTTCACGGCTTCTGGGCGGCGAGGGTATGCTGCAGGTTCGCACCCTCTCGTCTGCACCTCCGAGGCCTTCCATGCCCGCTTCCAATAATTCCCACCGCCACCTCGGCGGCAAGCGCATCGATCCGCCCGCGATCACCGGGCGCGAGAGCGCTGCCGACCTGATCGACTCGGCGTTCCTCGCCTACAACGCCGCGCGGCTGCGCGAGGGCGCGCGGCTCCTCACCGAGCGCATGTTGGAGGACGACGTCACCGTGGCGCTGTCGATCACCGGCGCGCTCACGCCCGCGGGGCTCGGCATGAGCGCGTTGATCCCGCTGCTCGAGGCCGGGTTCGTGGACTGGATCGTGTCCACCGGCGCGAACCTCTACCACGATGCTCACTTTGGATTGGGCCTGAGCATGCACCAGGGCACGTTCCAGGTGGACGACGTGGAGCTGCGCGAAAAGGGTGTCGTGCGCATCTACGACATCTTTTTTGATTACCACGTACTGCTCGATACGGATGCCTTCTTCCGCGAGATCATCTCGGGCCCGGAATTCCAGCGCACGATGAGCACCGCCGAGTTCCACTTCCTCTGTGGGAAGTACCTGCGGGCCCGGGAAGACAAGCTGGGCCTGAAGCATCGCTCGCTGCTCGCGGCGGCGTGGGAGTTCGGCGTGCCGGTGTACACGTCGTCGCCGGGCGATTCCTCGATCGGCATGAACGTGGCCGCGAAGGCGCTCGAGGGGAACCAGCTGCTGCTCGACGTGAACGCCGACGTCAACGAGACCGCGTCGATCGTGTGGGATGCGAAAGCGCGCGGGGGGAAGAGCGCGGTGTGGATCCTCGGCGGCGGCAGCCCCAAGAACTTCCTGCTCCAGACCGAGCCGCAGATCCAGGAGGTGCTGGGGATCGCGGAGAAGGGTCACGACTACTTCCTCGCCGTGACCGACGCGCGCCCCGACACCGGCGGCCTCTCGGGCGCGACGCCGGCCGAGGCCGTGAGCTGGGGGAAGATCGACCCCGACCAGCTCCCGGGCACGGTGATCTGCTACACCGACTCCACGATCGGCCTGCCGCTGCTCACCAGCTACGCGCTCGCCCGCCACGCGCCGCGGCCGCGCAAGCGGCTCTACGAGAGGCGTGACGACTTGATGAAGCGCCTGAAGCAGGCGTACGTGGAGCACGGCCGGGCGAACGAGGGCGCCTCGAAGCGGTGAGGAAGCTCGATTAACTTGTTGAATGAGAGGGGAATCGGCGCGACCTTTGATTGGATGAAGGTCCTCCCACCGCGCCTCCCGGCCCTGCTCGTCATCGTGGGGCTCGCACTGCTCCTCGGATGTTCGCGCGCCGTGACTCCCGGGCCCGCCCCCGGGTCCCAGACGGGCTGTGGCCTGAGCGTCGACTCGTTGTCGTTCGGGAACGTGCGCGTCGGGAACAGCGCCGACCGCACATTCACGATAAGGAACACGGGCGCGGGAATCCTGGCCGGCGTCGTTGGATCGAGCAAGGACGAATTCTCGATCCTGGGCACGCTCAGCTATGCGCTCGAGGCTGGCGAGTCGCTTTCGTTCACCGTGCGTTTCACCCCGAAGGCGGTCGGCTTCAAGACCGCCACGGTCGCCACCGGACTGCCGGCCTGCCCGCGGGTCCTGGCGTCCGGGATGGCGCAAACTGGGCCGGGCGCATTCTGCGACCTGAGCCCGACGACGCTGGACTTCGGGAGCGTGCCGCTGGATACGATCGCCTACCGCTCCTTCAGGATCCTCAACGCGGGCGACTCGACGCTCTCCGGCTCGATCGCCCAGCCGTCGTGCCCGGATTTCGCCGTGTTGGGCTCGCTGGACTACACACTCGCCCCGGGCGAGTCGGCCGCGTTCTCCGTCCGCTTCAGGCCCACGGCGTCGGGCCCCCAACAGTGCTCGCTGTCGACCGGCTCGTCCTCCTGTCCCGGCGTCACGCTGAATGGCAGCTCGCCGTTCCCCTCCTGCGAGGTGAGCCCAGCGGCGCTCGTGTTCGACACGGTCCTGGTCGGGAGCAGCGAAGATCTGCCGTTCACGATCAAGAACGTCGGTGGAGGTCGGCTCACGGGCACGGTCAGGGCCCGCTGCGACGATTTCACGCTCGTCGGGCCGACGAGCTACAACCTTGGGCCGGCGGATTCGGCGCGTTTCACGGTTCATTTCGCGCCGTCCAGTGCCGGGAGGAAACAGTGCCAGATCAACACCGGCTCCGTGGGTTGCTCCGGGCTCGTCGCCAGCGGTGTCGCGACCTCGGGCATGCGGACCGGCGACATCCTCGTGGCCGATGGCAGCGTCGGGCTCATCCTCATGAATCCCACGACCGGCGATCAGCGCCTCCTGACCGCGGCGGTGGGAGGCGGCTACGACGACGTGTTCTCGAACAGTCGTGGCGAGATCTTTGCGCTCCATAGGGGGGAGGTGGACAGGATCGATCCCTCGACCGGCGTCGCGACGCAGG
>DATLUU010000578.1:0-5666 GCA_035577885.1 Verrucomicrobiia bacterium | reverse complement strand
CCGCCGAATCGCACCGAAGCGCTCCCGAACTCCGTGCCCAAGGCGTTGATCTGGCACGCCGAGATACTGGCGACACGTCACGAAACGGCTGAGGCGCGGATCCAGCTCGAGCGGGCCGACTCGATGATCATCGCCGCGGTCGGACGCGAGCACTTGTATCGGGTGGACGCGCTGATCGCGCGCTCCGGGCTGGAACTTGCTGCTGGAGGCTCCCGCGAGGCGCTGGCGTTCGCCCGGGAGGGCTGCCGCATCGAGCGTGCCCACGATATCTTCACGCTGGCGGCGCTTCCGCAGGAGGACATCCTCCGCTATCGCGAATCCCCGTCGATGGCGGTCTCCGCCGCGGTCCGGGTGGCGGAGAGCGCCCCGAGGGACACCGCTGTCGTGGTTCCCGTGTGGGACGACGTGATCGCAGCGCGGGGCCTCGGCCGGCGCGAGATGCTCCGGCGGCTGCACGATCACGTGCCTCCCGGCGACTCGGTGGGACTTGCGCTCGAGAAGCAATACCGGGATGCCGCCCGCCGTGCGGATCGGCTCGTGTCCGGCGCGACCGGTGCCGGCGCCGCCGAGGCGATCGAAGCCGCCGTGCGCGAGTGCGAGGCGGCCGGGCGGCTGCTGGCGCGGCATCTCGCGAAGGACGAGAGCGCGTTCGAGTCTTCCCCGGTGACGTCGGTGGAGTGCAGGCGCGCACTGCCGCCAGGCTCGGCGCTGGTGGCCTTCCAGCGAGTCGAGGCTCCCGAGGTCGGCTCCGGCGTCGCGCACTATGTCGCATTCATCCAGCCACCACGTGGCGCGCCGGCGCGACTGGTGAAGCTGGGCGGCGCCGCCGAGATCGATGATGCCCTGACGACGTGGCGTGCGGCCGTGGAGCGCTCCCGGGCTGACGCAGCGAGCGAGCGCACCGAACGGCGACTCGCATCGTGGTTGGCGAAAAATGTCTGGGAGCCGGTCGCCGCGGCCACGGTCCACGCCGGGCGAGTGTTCGTGGTCGCGGATGGCGAGCTGCAGACGATCGCGCCCTGGGCGTGGGTAGCGGCGAGTGAATGGCCACTGGTCTCGATGCTCGACCACGAGTCGGAGCTTCTCCCCCTTGCCGTTACTCCTGCCTCCCGGAATGAGCTGCTGGTCGTCGGCAACGTGGACTACGGTGGCTCGGTGCCGCTCGGGAAGGTCGTCGTTCGCTCGAGTCACGGCGATTCCGTCGCGACCGGCTTCGAACCGCTTCCGGCGTCAGGGGCCGAGGTGGATGCCGTGGGCCGCGAATGGCGCGATGCTGGAGGCAGCGTGGTAGCGCTTACAGGAGCCCGCGCCACCGTTGCCGCGTTCATTGGGCAGGCGCCGTCGGCCGGATCGCTCCACATCGCCTCGCACACCTGGGCGCTCAGTTCTCGCATGAGCCCACGCGTCGACCCCGGACCGCTGCGCCGGGTGGGCATTGCGTTCGCAGGCGCCAATCACCCGGACACGAGTGCCGCAGGGGTACTCACTGCCGCCGAGATCGCTGACCTCGACTTGCGAGGAGTGCGGCTCGTCGTGATCTCGGCCTGTCGCTCGGGGCTCGGACAGCCACTGACGGGGGAAGGGCTGCTCGGGTTGCGCTCGGCGTTCAGCGCTGCGGGGGCGCGAACCGTCGTCGCCAGCCTTTGGGATGTGAGCGACGAGGCCACGGCGTTCTGGATGCAGTCGTTCTACGCGGCGCTGAGAGCGCGGAACGGCGACGTCCTGGAGGCGGCGAGGGATGCTACGAGGGCGGCGCGGGGGTCGGCGCGCATGACGAACCGCATTGAGACGGCGTACTCGTGGGGGGCGTTTGTCGTGGCGGGCGCGCCGTAATGAGCACCTGACTCGAGAAGATGAGCGTGACCGCCCGTTGCGCCTTCAGCGCGCCCGCGTTCCGCTCCCCGCCTGCAGGTCCACCCAGTGGACGCGGTCGCGGTAGAGATCGGGGTCGAGCTTCCGCAGCTCCTGCATGCGGCCGCGATGGCAGGTGGCGAGCAGCACCTGGTGGCCGGCACCAAAGCTCTCGATCAGCGCGCGCATGCCGGTGCGCAGCCGGCCGTCGTCGCTGGTGGCGAACACGTCGTCCAATAAGAGCGGCAGCGATTCACCGCCGCGGGAAAGGTACTCGCTGATCGCGAGCCGCACCGCGAGGTAGAGCTGGTCGCGTGCGCCGGCCGAGAGCTGCACGTGCGCCTTGCCGCGCGAGACGAGCGGACCGCCATCGATCTGCACGGAGAACTCGAGGTCCTCGCCGAAGCGCAGAGATTCCACGCGGCTGCCGAACGCGCGCAGGATGTCGGCGACGCGCTCGTTCAGGAACTCGGCCCACTTGCGATGCGTTTCGGTGGCGATGCGGGTGATCGTCGCGCGTGCCAGCTCGACCGCGTGCTTGAACCGTTTCGCGCGCTCGATCGCGCGCCCGAACCGCTCCTGGGCGTCGCCCAGCTCGGGCCGGCGCTGCGTGTGCCGGCGCCACACCTCCTCCACCTCGACGCGCACGTTGGTCCGCCGCTCCTGCGCTTCCTTGAGCCGGCTCCCGAGCCGCTTCGCCTCCAGCTCGATGTCCGCCGTGGGCCGCGCGCGCTCGGGCAGATCGCCTCCGGAGACGAGCGCTTCGAGCTGCTTGCGCCGCTGGGTCACCTCCGGCTCGGGATGGAGCCGCTTGCGCGCGGCGGGGATCAGCTCGTCCACGAGCAGCTGGTGGCGCCCGCGGATGGCGACCTTCTGCTGCAGCTCGTTCACGTGGTAGGCCCAGCCGCGCTCGGGCTCGTACCGGATCCCGGCGGACTCGAGCAGCCGCACGGCGCGCTGCTTCATCGATTCCGCCGCCGCCTCGATCGCGCGCTTCTCGTCCTCCACCCAGCCGAACCCCTGCTCGAGGCTGGCGAGCCGCGACCGCGCGCCGAGCGACCGCCGGATCTCGGATGCCGTTTTCTCGAGGAGCTCCGTGGTCGCTGGGCCATCGCCGGAAAGGCTGCTCCAGCGCTTCGCGTCCCCGAGCACGTCCTTCCGCCGCCGCTCCGCCACATCGAGCTGCTCCTGCGCGCGCAGCAGCGGGCCCGAGTCCTCGGTGAGCCGCGCGTACTCGTTCCACTGCCGCAGCAGCTCCATGCTGTCGCGATAGCCCATCATGCGCGCCAGGTCGCCGAGGCCCGCCTCGTTCTCGCCGCGCTGCTTGTGGAGCGCGTTGATGCGGCCCTGCGCCTCGGTGAGCGCGCTCAAAGCGTCGTCGCGGTCGACCTGGCGCGCGCGCGCGCCGACCATGAGCACGCCGGCGCCGCCGGAGGCGAGCAGCGTTCCCAATACGATGAGCGCGCCGGAGAGCGCGGGCGTGCCGCGCAGCACGAGCACCACCAGGCCGACCGCGAGCGCCGCGGCCCCGAGCGAGAGCAGCACCCAGCCCGGCGTGCGCGCCGCGGCGCGCGTGGCATCCACGTCGCGCAGCGTCTCGGTGGCGCCGACGCGCTGCTTCTCGAGCCCCGCGGCCTCGGCCTGGAACTGGAGATTGAGCTCGGTCTGGCGCTTGAGCAGGCGCGCCGCGTCCGGCGGCAGGCTGCTGAAGCGCTGCTGCAGGAACTGGCTCTTCTCCGGCTCATAGCCCTTGGAGGACATCGCCTCGCGCAGCTCCTCCACCTGATGGCGGAGCAGCGCGTCCTGCATGTCGAGATTGCGCAGCTCGGCGGCGAGGCCCACGCACCGATCCGCATCTTCGGCGGTGAAAGCCTCGAACGCCGCCAGCTCCTCGCGCTCGCGCGCGATCGCCTCGCGCTCCTTCGCCAGCTCGTCGCGCCGCCGGGCTTCGAGGTTCTCGATGTTGCGCTTCGCCTCCTCCTGCCGCGCGATCGCCTCGCGCAGCTCCGCCTCGGCGTTCGCCGGGAGGTGGGCCGAGCCCTCGAGCTCGGCGGCCTCGTGCTCGAGCCGCCCCACCTCCGCCAGCACCTGTCCGTGCTCCTCCAGCTGCCGGCGCAGGTCGTGCGCCAGCCCCGCGCGGCGCTCGTTCTCGAGATCGCGCTGCTGGCCCAGGAGCTGGCGCTCGTCCTCGGCCAGCCGCTGCAGGTCGTCCAGCGGCGTCTGTGCTGCGGCCAGCGCGGAGTCCAGCTCGCGGATCTCGGCCTCGATCTCGTCGCGCTTCTTCGCCAGCCGCTCGAGCGCGTTGTCCACGGTGCCGGTGAAGTCCAGCTCGGGCGCGTTGTAGCGGCGCAGCGCCTCCTCGAGCACGCGCAGCGCCTCGGAGGCGTTCGTGTCACCGATCCGCGTGTCGGCCGCGTTCTCGAGGCGTGCTTTCAGCGTCGCCACGCGACGCGCGCGGTCGTCGGACGGCACCACCTCCGCGAGCTCGCCCTGGACCAGGAGCGCGCACTTCTCGAACTCCGCGCGATCGAGCCCGAGGAGCTTCTTCCCCACCGGGTACTCGTCACGCCCCTCGAGGAAGTTCGCGGTCACCTCGCTGCCGGTGCGGTCGAACACCGCCACGGTGGCGCGGTCGAAGTCGCGCGCGATGGAGTGGTAGCCCGCGTCGCTCTCCACCTCGAGCACGACGCGGTAGGCGCCGCCGTTCCACGGCCGCCAGCGATCGAGCGGCGTCATCACCCGGTGCGTGCGGCGGTCGCCGTCGAGCCCGTAGAGCGCCGCGGCCACGGCGGCGAACAGCGACGACTTCCCGCGCTCGTTGTCGTCGATGACCACGTTCACGCGGTCGGGCGCGAACGCCCACTCGCCCTGCAGCGGGCCGAACCCGTCCACGCGCAGGCGCACGAGCTTCACTCGGCCACCTCTTCCCACTGCGGGATCACCTCGCGCACGCGGAAGGCATCGAGCCCGTAGTAGAGCGCGCGCTCGAGCGCGGCGCGCTTCGCGGCATCGGTCTCGGCTTCGATCTTCGACAGCAGCTCGCGCGCGAAGCGCTGCTCGGTGGTGCGCCCCTCGCCGGCGCGCAGCGCGTCCAGGTCGTAGTCGGGGCGCACGCCGCCTTTCTCCCACTTGACGTGGAACGCGCGCGCGAACACGTCGGCGCCCGGAGACGTCCAGCGCACGCCGGGCGAGAGCCGCCCCCCGAGCTGGAGCCGCACGAAGTCCTTCTCGTTCGCGCCGGCGGTGGCGAACGCGTGCAGGATGCGGCGGTCGATCTGCTCGGCGCTGGCGCAGCCGGTCACGTCCGCCTCCACCGCGAGCATGCGGCGGCGGTCCAGACGCACGGCGTCGGCGCCGACGACGCGCCGCTCGTGGTCGAAGCGGATCGAGACCTCGAGCGCGCCGTGCTCGCCGGGCTCCGAATAGCTGAGCGCCACGGGCGAGCCGGCGTACGCGAGTCGCACGCCGATCGAAACGGTGGCCTCTCCCGGCTCCTGCTCGATCTCGGAACGCGTGTGGTAGTGGCCCACGGCGTGGTAGGCGAACGGTGACGCGAGCACCTCGGCGTCGCTGAACGGCGCGGTGATCTTCTGCGTCGGCGGGCAGCGGCCCTCGCGCGAGCCATGGAACAACGCCACGTCGAGCGAGCCGGGCGCGCCGCCGGTGACGCCCGCGAGCGCGGCGCGGGCGAGCGGGCGATCCATGGTGCCGCTGCTGCTCACGAACGCGCGCCCCCACACGCGCACGCCGGGCACCGTGGCGAGCGCCACGTGCGTCCACGTCGGCGTGTCGAACACGTGCACGTGCGACGGCCA
>DATLUU010000577.1:0-5177 GCA_035577885.1 Verrucomicrobiia bacterium | reverse complement strand
CCGGTGCTGCAGCCGCTCTACGGCGGCGCCTTCGCGCGCCCGTTCGTGACCCGGCACAACGCGCTCGACGTCGACCTCTACCTGCGGGTGTCGAACGAGCTCTACCTGAAGCGCCTCCTCGTCGGCGGGCTCGAGCGCGTGTACGAGTTCTCGCGCAACTTCCGCAACGAGGGCATGGACCGCTCGCACAATCCCGAGTTCACGCTGCTCGAGTACTACCAGGCGTTCGCCGACGTGCACGACATGATGGCGCTGACCGAGGCGCTGGTCGCCGACGCGGTGGAGCACGCGTGCGGCACGCTGGAGATCCGCTGGGACGGGCGCACACTCGACTTCACGCCGCCGTGGCCGCGCGTGTCGATGCTGGACGCGGTGAGCGAGAAGCTCGAGGAGAGCGTGCACACGCTCGACGAGCGCGTGCTGGCGAAGCACGTGTCGCGGTTGAACCTCCACCCGCGCCAGGGCACCGGTGCCGGCGGCATGCTGGACGAGCTGTTCTCGCACCTGGTGCAGCCCGAGCTCCAGCGGCCCACGTTCCTCATCGACTACCCGGTGGAGACCTCGCCGCTCGCGCGCGTCTCGCGCACGAACCCGAAGGTGGTGGAGCGGTTCGAGGTGTTCGTGGCCGGCATGGAGGTCGCGAACGCGTTCAGCGAGCAGAACGACCCCGACGCCCAGCGGCGCGCGTTCGAGGCCCAGGCGGCCGCCCGCGCGCGCGGCGACGACGAGGCGCAGCCGCTGGACGAGGACTACCTGCGGGCACTCGAGTACGGCATGCCGCCGGCGGGCGGCGTGGGCATCGGTATCGACCGCCTGGTCATGCTCGCCACCGACTCGCGCTCGATCCGCGACGTGCTGCTGTTCCCGCAGCTCCGCCCGGAGGAGGGCCGGCCGGTCGAGGACGACCGCGCCGAGGAGGAGACCCCCGAGGGGTACCCGCCGCGGGTGGGTCCGGGACCGCGATGACGCGCGCACCGGGAGGAGCGGGAGCTTGAGGCTGCCGCTGTGGATCGCGGGCCGCTATCTCAAGGCGCGGCCGCGGACCGGGTTCGTGCGCTTGCTCACCGGCATCAGCGTCGCCGGCGTCGCCGTGGGCGTCACCGCGCTGCTCGTGGTGCTGGCGGTGATGAACGGCTTCGAGGGCGAGGTGCAGTCGCGCATCGCCGGCACCGACGCGCACGTGGTGCTCCTGGGCGCGACCACGGACGGCATCGACGACGGCGAGGCGCTGGCGGCGAGGCTCGCGCACGAGCCGCACGTCGTCGGCGCCTCGGCGTTCACCTACGCCAAGGCGATGGTGTTCCACGAGGGGCTCTCCGAGGGCGTGGTGGTGAAGGGCGTCGACCTCGCGCACGAGCGCGGCGTCACCACCGTGAGCCGCTCGATCAAGCCACCGCTCGACTCCATCCCGAACGTCACCCCCGCGGGCGAGCCGGGCATCGTCCTCGGCTCGGAGCTGGCGGCGAAGCTGGCGGCGCGCGTCGGCGACCGCGTGCTCCTCGCCACGCTCCAGGGCGACCACACCTCGGCCTTCGGCTACGCGCCCAAGCTCAGGCCGTTCCGCGTCGTCGGGCTGTTCACGTCCGGGCTCTACACCTACGACTCGAGCTTCGGCTTCACCGCGGTCGGCGCCTCGCAGCGCTTCTTCGAGCTCGGGCCCCGCGTCACCGGGGTGGAGATCCGGTTGGACGACATGTTCGAGGCGCCGGCGCAGGCGGAGCGGCTGCGCGTCGCCTCGGGCCGCCAGGACCTGCGCGCCAACAACTGGATCGACCTGAACCGGAACCTGTTCACGTGGATGAAGCTCGAGAAGACGGTGATGTTCATCATCCTCGCCCTGATCGTGCTCGTGGCGGCGTTCAACATCGTCAGCACGCTGTTCATGGTGGTGCTGGAGAAACGCCGCGACATCGGCGTGCTGCGCACGATGGGGGCGACGCCGGGGCTCGTGCGCACGGTGTTCCTGGGCGAGGGGCTGTGGATCGGGCTGCTCGGCACGCTCTCGGGCGCGGCACTCGGCAGCGCGCTCATCTTCGTGCTCCAGCGCTACCCGTTCGTGCGCCTGCCGGGGGACGTCTACTTCATCGAGACGCTGCCGGTGCGGCCCGAGGCGGGTGACTTCGCCGCCGTGATTCTGGCCGCCCTCGTGTTGTGTCTGGCCGCCGCCTGGTACCCGGCCTGGCGGGCCTCGCAGCTGGACCCGATCGAAGCCATCCGGCGGCAGGTCTGAGGATGCTTCTCAAGCGCTCGCCTGAAGGTGTTGGGGAAACGTCAGATGACCCGGCGGCGCCGATCCTGCGTGCAGTCGGCATCCACAAATCGTACGTCGCCCCCCGCGGCAGGCTCCAGGTGCTCCAGGGCGTCGATCTCGAGGTCGGGCGTGGCACGCTTCTGGCGATAGTAGGCGCGTCCGGCTCGGGCAAGAGCACGCTGCTCAACATCCTGGGGACGCTCGACCGGGCCGATTCCGGGACGCTCGAGGTGGGCGGCCGGCGGCTCGAGGGGATGAGCGAGCGCGAGCGCTGCGCGTGGCGGGCGCGACGGCTCGGGTTCGTGTTCCAGTTCCACCACCTGCTCTCGGAGTTCACCGCGGAGGAGAACGTGATGATGCCGCTCCTGGTCGCGGGGGAGACGTTCGAGCGCGCTCGCGTTCGCGCTCGCGAGACGCTGGGCTGGGTGGGGCTCGAGGACCGTGGCGAGCACCTGCCCTCGGAGCTTTCGGGCGGGGAGGCGCAGCGCGTCGCGGTGGCGCGCGCGATCGCGCCCGCCCCTGACCTGATCCTCGCGGACGAACCGTCCGGGAACCTCGATGCCGTTGCTGCCGGCCGACTTCACAGTCTCCTGTCGTCATTGACACGTGAGCGGCATCAGACGGTTGTGCTCGTCACGCACAATGATACGCTCGCCGCACAGGCCGACCGCGTGCTGAGGCTCGACGCCGGGCGGCTGGGCGCCTAGAGAGGACCGCGACCACCATGCTCTGCCAGATCTGCGGCAAGAACCCCGCCAGCGTTCACTTCACGGAGATCCACGACAACAAGATGTCGGAGATCCACGTGTGCGAGCGCTGTGCCGAGGAGAAGGGCATGCACACGCCGGCGCAGCAGCACAAGTTCGAGATCGCCGACCTCCTCGCGGGCATGGTGGACGCCATGACCCATACGGAAGAGGAGCGGATCGGCCACGTGCAGTGCCCGCGCTGCGGGCTGCTCTACTCCTCGTTCAAGGAGACCGGGAGGCTCGGCTGCAGCGAGTGCTACAACGCGTTCCAGTTCCAGCTCCGCCCGCTCCTGCGCCGTATCCACGGCGACACCCGGCACCGCGGCAAGTCGCCCTCGCAGGCCGGGGCGGCGGGCTCCGGCACGCGCGAGATCCAGCGCCTGCACGACGACCTGCAGCGCGCGGTGGAGCGCGAGGAGTTCGAGAAGGCGGCCGGGATCCGCGACGAGATCCGGCGGCTCGGGGGCCCGCGCCCGGCGGCATCGCCGAGGGAGCTCTCATGAGCGCGCCGCGCGACTTCGCCGAGCTGTTCGGCACCAGCGCCTCGTGGCTCCAGGGCGAGGGCCCGCACGCCGACATGGTGCTCTCCACCCGCATCCGGCTTGCGCGCAACCTGCGCGAGGTGCCGTTCACGCACCGCGCGCGCGACGAGCAGCTCCACGGCGTGCTCGCGAGCGTCGCCTCCGCGACGCAGGCGTCCACGACGCTCGCCGGCGGTCTGCTCCTGAAGATGCAGGAGGTGACGCCGATCGAGCGCCAGGTGCTGGTCGAGCGCCACCTCGTCTCGCACGAGCTCGGGGACGGCGCGCGTCCGCGCGGCATCTACGTCGCGCCCGACGACCGTGTCTCGATCATGATCAACGAGGAGGACCACCTGCGGCTGCAGGCGATGACGCCGGGCTTCCAGCTCGCCGAGGCGTGGTCGCTCGCGGACGCCGCCGACGACGACCTCGACCACTCGCTCGACTACGCGTTCTCGGACGAGATCGGGTACCTGACCGCGTGCCCCACGAACGCGGGCACGGGGCTCCGCGCCTCGGTGCTGATCCACCTGCCGGCGCTGGTGCTGCTGGAGGAGATCCAGCGGGTCTTGAAGAGCATCATGCAGGTCAACCTGAACGTGCGCGGCCTCTACGGCGAGCACAGCGAGATCATGGGCAACCTGTTCCAGATCTCCAACCAGACCACGCTCGGCTGCAGCGAGCGCGAGTCGATCGAGAAGCTGGACCGGGTGACGAAGAACATCGTCGAGCACGAGGAGCGAGCCCGCGAGCGCATGGTGCGCGACGCGCGCACGCAGCTCGAGGACAAGGTGTGGCGCGCCTATGGCACGCTGCGCTACTGCCGCTCGATCCAGGCCAAGGAAGTCATCAACCTGTGCTCGGCGGTGCGCCTGGGCGTGGCCATGGGCCTCGCCGGCCTGCCGCCGCTGCGCGTCGTCAACGAGTTGCTGGTGCTCACGCAACCGGCCCACCTCCAGCGCCAGGCCGGCGTGGAGATGACGCCGCCGGAACGGAACGTCCACCGCGCCCAGGTCGTGCGCGAGCGGCTCGAAGCCGCCGAGCGCGCCCCGAGGCCGGGCAAGTCTTGAGAACCACCCGAAGGAACGCCCACATCCCGAAGGAGGAGGGGCCTCCGGCCGCACCGGTCCGGTAGCCCGAACGCCATGCACGACAAGTTCACCGAGAGGGTCCGCAAGGTCATCTACCTCGCACGCGAGGAAGCCGCGCGGCTGCAGCACGACTACATCGGCACCGAGCACCTGCTGCTCGGCGTCATCCGCGAGGGTGAGGGCATCGCCGCCACGGTCCTCAACAACCTCGGCCTCGACCTCGACCGCATCCGCCAGGAGGTCGAGAACATGGTGAGCGCATCCGGCGGCACCATGACCATCGGCGAGATCCCGTTCACGCCGCGCGCGAAGCGCGTGCTCGAGCTCGCGGTGGAAGAGGCGCGCTCGCTGGGCCACAACTACGTCGGCACCGAGCACCTGCTGCTGGGCCTGATCCGCGAGGGCGAGGGTGTGGCGGCGAAGGTGCTGCTCGAGCTGGGCGTGGACCGGAAGCGCGTGCGCGAGGAGACGCTGAAGCTTCTCGGCGGCACGCCGAGCTCGTCGTCCAGCACCGAGCGGGGCGAGGAGCGCGCGGAGACGCCGGCCCTGAACCAGTTCGGGCGCG
>DATLUU010000576.1:0-2391 GCA_035577885.1 Verrucomicrobiia bacterium | reverse complement strand
ACCAGGGCACGAACAAGAGCCGCAACGCCCCGAGCTCGATGCAGCGCGACGCCGGATTGAACAAGGTGAACAGCGTTGGCAAGGGCAAGAACAACGTCTACGCCGATCGCAACGGCAACGTCTCGCGCCAGACGTCCAGCGGCTGGCAATCGCGGAGCAACAACGGAGGCTGGTCGTCGCCGTCGAAGGGCAGCAGCGGCAGCAACATGAACCGCGACTCGCAGGCGCGCTCGCGCGGCTCCAGCTCCTCATACGGCGGCTCCCGCGGCGGTGGCTCGCGCGGCGGCTCGCGCGGTGGCGGCGGGAGGCGGTAGCACCATGCGTGGGAAAAGGAGGCCCGGCCGCGGCCTCGCCCCCGTACTGGCGATCCTCGCGCTCGGCGTCGCATGGCCGGCTGCTGCCATCGCCAAGGACCACGGCGGCTCCGGGGACGCCCAGGAGCTGGCGAAGAAGCTCTCGAATCCCGTCTCCGACCTGGCGAGCATCCCGTTCCAGTTCAACTGGGAGAACGGCGTCGGGCCCGACAACGGATTGCGCACGGTGCTCAACATCCAACCCGTGGTTCCGTTCGAGATCAGCCACAAGTGGAACCTGATCGAGCGCTGGATCATGCCCTACGTGTCGCAGCCGGAGTACATCGGCGCGGGCTCCGGGTTGAGCGACATCACGTTCTCGAGCTTCATCTCCCCCAACACCGGGAAGACGCTCATCTGGGGCGTCGGCCCCGTGATCACGCTGCCCATGACCAGCGACGTGGCTGTGGGCAGCGGCCAGTGGTCGGCGGGGCCGACGCTGGTCGTGGTCAAGACCCGGGGCGCGGTGCTCTACGGCCTGCTCTGGAACCAGCTGTGGTCGTACGCCACCGTGAGCGAACGCGCCCGGGTGGCGGTGAACCAGGGATTCTTCCAGCCGTTCATCGCCTGGACGCGGCCGTCGGGCGTGACACTGGCGCTCCAGAGCGAGAGCACTGCGAATTGGAACGCGCCGAACGACGCCGACCGCTGGACGATCCCCATCAACGCCACCGTGAGCAAGGTGACGACGCTGGGGCCGTTCCCGTTCAGCGTGCTCGCTGGCGCCGGCGTGTACGTGGCGTCGCCCGATAACGGGCCCGACTGGAAACTGCGCGCGGCCTTCACGTTGATCCTGCCGCACAAGATGTGAGCGCAGGGCTCGATTCTCCGCACGGGGAACTGTGTACCAACAACGCACCGCCCCGCTTGCGATTGACCCACCAAAGTCGTTGCGATAGCTTGCGCGCGGCTTCGACATCCTGGCGCACGACGCGCCTCGTGCTGCGCACGACGCGCTGGCGGTCCTGCGACTGGGGGAAGTACGAGCGCTTCAGCGGTGTCCTGTTCCGTCGCCACCTCGATCCGGCCGGTCTCCCCCCACCGCCTCACCCCCGCGCTTCACGCGACCGCCCTCGCCCTCGCCCTCGTCCTCTCCGGCAGAGCGCACGCCGCACCCGCCTCCGCAGCCGCGAAACCTGCGGGCTACGAGTTCGACGACTCGCATTTCCACCTCACGAACTACATCCAG
This sequence comes from Verrucomicrobiia bacterium, assembly GCA_035577885.1. Lineage (GTDB taxonomy): Bacteria > Eisenbacteria > RBG-16-71-46 > RBG-16-71-46 > RBG-16-71-46 > JAIOPA01. Next base: position 849 of record DATLUU010000576.1, on the reverse strand, counting down.
GAAGGCATCACCCCGCAGCAGTTCCTGAAGATCATGGGGACCCGGGTCGGGCGCTCCACGCTGTTCGGCATCCCGCTCCAGCAGCAGTGGTCCTATCGCAACTCGGGTGACGAGGCCCCGACCTACTATCTCGATACCGATTCGCCGCTCTATTACTACTCGTTCACGGATGCGGCGATCGCCATGGCCTACCGGTCGTTGAGCAAGACCGACCAGGCCCGTTTCGACCCCACGATCACCGGGTTCGACCCGGCCGACATGTACGCGGCCGACCACATCCGGCGCGTGCTGCTCACGTTCCCCGGCGTGTTCGAGGGCATCGGCGAGTTCACGATCCACAAGGAATTCGTGTCCTCGAAGGTCTCGGGCGAGGTGGCGAGCCTCACCGACCCGGCGCTGGACCGCATCCTCGACTTCGCCGCCGAGGCGGGGCTGGTGGTCATCCTCCACAACGACGTCGACCGGCCGTTCGCGAAGCAGGGCAGCCGGCCCAAGTTCCTGGAGCAGATGAAGGCGCTCGTCGCGCGGCACCCCGCGACCACGATCATCTGGGCGCACACCGGCCTCGGCCGCGTCATCCAGCCGGTCCAGGACCACGTTGGCATGGTCGAGTCGCTGATCGCGGATCCTGCGTTCGCGAACCTGTGCTTCGACATCTCGTGGGACGAGGTCGCCAAGTACGCGGTCTCCTCGCCCCAGGCGATCGACGCCACGGTCGCCATGCTCAACCGCCATCCGGAGCGCTTCCTGTTCGGCTCCGACACCGTCGCGCCGAAGGACGCGAGCGCCTACTTCGCGGTCTACGACATGTGGAAGCCAGTGTTCGACCGCGTCGACGTGGCGGCGCTG
>DATLUU010000575.1:0-2247 GCA_035577885.1 Verrucomicrobiia bacterium | reverse complement strand
GTGGGCACGAACGCGATGTGGGACTGGGACAACACGGTCGGTATCCAGGCTCCGGACTCGCTCATGGGCTGGTGGCCGATCCGCCGGCAGTACAACTCGACGGGTGGGCTGACGCTCACCGACGACCTTAGGCCGTGGTGGGCGTTGGACCACGGCAACCTCGGCAACTATGTGATCAGCCAGCAGAGCTCGGCCAAGCGCACGTTCGGCGTGGTGAGCTACTGGCATGCGGATCCGGGGAACAATGCCGGGCTGGCGATGATGTGGTCGCCGATCAGCGGCACGCGTTCGGCGTGGTGCGGGCTCCGGCAGCACGGGGACGCGAGTGTCGTGGACGCCGTCACTGGGAACCCGTTCAACCAGGATTGCGTCCAGTTCCTGCACGATGGCACCAACGCGGGCGGCGGCTCGCCGCAGCGCTTCCCCGGCTACGTCGACCAGGCGGACCAGATGCTCTATCGCGACATCGCGATGACGCCGGCGCAGTCGCTGACCGTTTCCTTCAACTATCGCACGCGGATGTCGACGAGCATCGGCACCACGGCGACCACGCGCACCGGCTGGTTCCACGGCGACCCGCTCGCGGTCGTGGCGGGCAACTTCATCTCCAGCAGCGCCGCGGGCGTGAACGCGCCGCAGGACTCGTTCATGGTCTACGTGGGGGCGCCGGTGAACGACGCCGCCTGCGTGTACTCGGACGGCGTCATGCGCCCGGTGTACGACAAGCAACGGCGCTGGTTCTCCGAGGTCATCAAGGCCTTCGGCGCCGGCGCGAACTACTTCGAGATCTTCAAGGCCACCGGCAACAACCCGGCGGACACGCTCGCGGCGACGCCGTCGTCGGGCCCGATCGTGGTGCCGGCGGCGACGATCAGCAGCGTGCTGGGTGGCGTGGCGGGCAACGTGCGCCTGGTGTTCCGCTGCAAGACGAACCGCGGCTTCGCCGACTCCGACTCGCGCAGCTCGGGCTACGACTCCGCGGGTCGCGGCGCGGTGCTGCTGGACGACGTCAGCATCGACACCGGCTCGGGACCGAGCGTGATCGGCAACTTCGAGACGCCGGAGCAGGGGGGTGTCAACGCCATCGACAACCGCTTCCCGCTGCCTCCTGGGCTCCAGGCCACGGACGTGTGGCGCTCGACCGGCAAGCCGCCTGCGGAGAACTTCCACGTCGAGGCGCTCGCCGGGCTCACGTACAACGACCTCTGCGGGCCGTACACCTCCCCATTCCGGGTCTGCAACATCGGCGGCGTGGTGCTGAACGTCGGGAACCACGACGACGGCGAGGACTCGGGGGACTCGAGGTTCACCGCGTTCCGCGAGATCTCCGAGATGTGCGTGTCGCCGACGATCAACCTGCGGGGCCAGGGCGTGGGCGGCGCGACGCCGAACTCGCAGGGCATCACCACGAGCATCGCGAACGCGAGCGACGACTGGATCCTCTGGTACGACATGTACGCCGGCATGTACAACCTGAGCTTCTCCGGCAACTCCTGGGTGTTCGGCGCACAGTGCTACCCCGCCACCATGCCGAACGGGGGCAAGTGTTGGGGCCAGCTTCGGTTCCTGGGCGGCATCGTGTTCAACCCCGAGCCGCAGTGCTTCACCGATTTCGAGCCGTTCGTCGGGAACGGCACGTCGTTCTACACCTCGAACCCCGGCCTGCCCGACTCGCTGCGCGTCTACATGGCGCACCAGCAGCAGTGTTTCCGGTTCGCCATCTCGCTAGGGTGCAACTCGAACGAGGGTGGCTACTTCGACAACGTCTCGCTGGCGTTCGTCGACATACCCGGTGTCCCCGGGCAGGCGAGCGCTGCCAGCACCGTGAACCTGGGCTCGATCGCCATGGACATCTGGCAGCCCATCAACGATGCGTTCCCTGCGAACGAGACCGCGGGACTGCCGGGCACCGCGGCGTTCGACACCACGACGGCCTTGATCCGCACGGGCATCAATACCGCGCAGGCCACGGGCAACGCGCTGCGCTTCGACATCCCCGGTGACTCGACCGTCGTCGCGGCGGCGAACGCGTCGGTGGGAACGGCAGACGATCCGGCGCTCGCACAGGTGCGCTGCGACTTCGTGTTCCGCGTCCTGCCCGGTCCCGGCAACTACCGCATCGCCGGTGGCCGCAACATGGCCCCGGGCGGCAACGCCGTCACTGGCGTGCTGCTGCAGGTCCCGACCAACCAGGCGGCCGCCGCTGTCTCTGGCGACGCGTCGTTCTGGGGCCAGTACATCGCCGAC
>DATLUU010000574.1:0-3526 GCA_035577885.1 Verrucomicrobiia bacterium | reverse complement strand
CCCTTGCCCGAGACGTCGGCGATCACCACCGCCGCGCGCTCGGCATCGAGAAGGAAGTAGTCGAAGAGATCGCCGCCCACCTGTTTCGCGGGCCCGAGCCGGCCCTCGGCGCGCCACGGCCCGAGCGACAGCGGTGTTTCGGGCACGAGGCGCATCTGGATGTCGCGCGCGAGCCGCAGGTCCTTCTCCATCGCGTCCCGCTCCAGCTCGAGGCGGCGCTTCTCCTCGGCCTCCACGCGCAGCCGCGCCTTCTCGATCACGCTCGCCGAGTGCGTGGCGACGATGCTCATCAACTGCACGTCGTGCCGCGTCCACTGCCGGCCCGGCTGGGCGTTGCTCACGGCGATCATGCCGGTGACGCGGCCGTCCACCTTGAGCGGCAGCGCGAGCAGCGCCCGCACCGGCGTCTGCAACGTCTTCAAGCCGGGGAAGCGCGCGTCCGCCACCAGGTCGGGGCTCGCCAGCTCACCGGGCTGGGAGAGCAGGAAGCCCATCACCGACGCCTTCACCGCCGGCGCCCACGACCGCGACCCCGCCTCGGGACCGGAGCGGCGGCTGTCGAAGATGATGGTCTTCGCCGTGTCCCCGCTCGCGGTGAGCAGCTTGATCGTGCACTCGTCGGCGCCCATGAGGCGCGCGCTCTTGTGCACGAGCCAGTCGAGGATGGGCTGGAGCTCGGACTGCTCGGCGACCACGGCGCAGAGCTCGGTGATGAACTCGAGCTCGCCCTGCGGCAAGGCGTCAGGGGTGGATGGCGTCGGCGGCACCTGGGTCATGGGGGTGTGGACCTCGTGGGGGAGAAGGACGTGCGCGAGCGTGAGTCTAATGTACCCGGAAGGCGCGCGCCCGGGCCCTCGCCGGGGGCTCAAGCGAGACGCGCGAAGTGCCGATGCCATGGGCATGACACCCTCGCAAGGTCGTACCCGCCTCCGTCGTGCCTTCGACCGCCGCGCCCGCGCCGGGCTGCTCGCCGCGGCGCTCCTCGTGTTCGCCCTGCCTGCCGCCGCGTCGTGGACGCTGGGACAGGTCGGGAGCTGGATGATCGTCGAACGCTTCGACCACGGCCTCGGCCCCAAGAAGGTGACGCGCGTCACCACCACGCTCCTGAACCGCGATGGGCGCCGGTTCTGGTTCGAGCACGTCAACGACCAGGGCCAGCGCTGGGAGGATGCGGACTCGGGCAGCGTCGGCGTGTGGACCGGCGCCTGGTCGGGCGGCGGCACCGACACGTTCCTCGGCCGCGACAGCTTGAGGGTCGACGGCCGCTGGATCCGCTGCCGCATGCTGCTCAACGTCTCGCGCTCGAAGCCGTTCGCCGCGAACGACCCGGTGAAGCAGTGGGTGTCGCGCTCCAAGCGCTGGGAGGCCATCGACACCACGCTGCGCGTGCGCGTGCTGCGCTCGATCGACCTCGGCACCGACATCCAGTACCGCGACGGCCACGAGGAGAAGCGCGGCGGGCGCGTCGCGCACGAGGTCAAGGCGCTGCACGAGCGGGTGGGCCTCCACGGCCACGCGTACGACTGCTGGGTGGAGGAGTGGAAGACGCTCGACGACCACGGCGAGTTCGCCGGCCGCACCACCGTGTGGGGTTGCGAGAAGACGCCGACCGGGTGGGTGCGCCAGCTCACCGAAACCCGCGATCCGGGGAAGACCGGCATCACGCGGTCGCAGCAGCAGCTCGTCGACTACAAGTTTAACTGAACCTCGGTTGCCGGGCCGGGACCCCGGGCCTATAGTGGCGCGTTCTCTCTTTACTGACGCCACGCCCGCGAGGGTCCGCACCATGAGCACGACGACGCTGCCCGCCTACCAGAACCTGCGCCTCGAGCGGCGCGAGCAGGTCACGGTGCTGTTCGTGAACCGGCCGCAGGTCATGAACGCCATCAACCGCGAGACGCTGGCCGAGATCGCCGACGCGGTGCGCGCGTTCACGGCCGACGCCTCCCAGGGTGCGCTGGTCTTCACCGGGCAGGGCGAGAAGGCGTTCATCTCCGGCGCCGACATCAACGAACTGGCGCCGCTCGCGCCCGGGGCGGCCGAGGACATCTCGCGCTTCGGGCAGTCGGTGGTGGACCTGCTCGAGCAGAGCAGCAAGCCGGTGATCGCCGCGGTCAACGGCTACGCTTTCGGTGGCGGCTGCGAGCTGGCGCTCGCCTGCCACATGCGGCTCGCCAGCGACAACGCGGTGATGGGGTTGCCGGAAACGAAGCTGGGCATCATCCCCGGTTACGGCGGCACGCAGCGGCTGCCGCGCCTCGTCGGCCCCGGCCGGGCGCTCGAGCTGATCCTCTCCGGCCGCAACGTCAAGGCCGACGAGGCCGAGCGCATCGGGCTCGTGAACCGCGTCGTCCCGCAGGCGGAGCTGCTCACGGAGGCGGTGAAGCTGGCGCAGGCGATCCTCAAGAACGGACCGCTCGCGGTGGCCGCCGCGATCGAGTGCGTGGTGCGCGGGATGCAACTGCCGCTCGAGCAGGGCCTGCGCTTCGAGAGCGGGCGCTTCGGCATCCTCGCCGCCAGCGACGACATGCACGAGGGACTGCAGGCGTTCCTCGACAAGCGCCCGGCGAACTTCAAGCGCCGCTGAAACGGGGGAATCGAGCGACTTGGAAGTCGTCCGCGATGACCTGATCCCCATGGTGGTGTCGCTGCTGCTCGGCACGCTCGTCGGGCTCGAGCGGCAGATGGGCCGCAAGCCGGCGGGACTGCGCACGCACGTGCTCGTGTGCCTTGGGAGCACCATGTTCGTGCTCACCACGAAGCACGCGGTGCTCGCGTTCGGCGGGCCCAGTCTCGACGCCACGCGCGTCGTGCACGGCGTCGTCACCGGCGTCGGTTTCCTCGGCGCGGGCAGCATCATGCGCACCGAGGGGTTCGTCTTCGGCCTCACCACCGCCGCGAGCGTGTGGATGGTGGCCGCCGTGGGCGTGGCGGTGGGCGTGCGCGCCTACCCGCTCGCGGTGATCGGCGCGGTCATGGCGCTGATCGTGCTCGAGGGCTATCGCTGGCTCGAGCGCATGACCGATCGCGACGATTCCAGCGGGGAGTAGCGGCGGATGCGGCTGCCCGCCGGCGCGCGATCAACGCCCGGCGCCGGCCCCCGCGAGCTCCGCCAGCACCAGGTCGCCGACCTGGTCGGTGCCGAAGCCCGAATCCATGCCGAGGTTCGGGAGCTTCCGCGAGCGCAGCAGCCGCACGACCGCGTCCTCGACGCGCTGCGCGGCGGCCTTCTCGCCAACGTAGTCCAGCATCATCGATACCGCCATGATCGTGGCCAGCGGGTTCGCACGGTTCTGGCCGGCGAACTGCGGCGCCGAGCCGTGGATGCTTTCGAACAGGCTCACCTTCCCCGGGTGCAGGTTCGCGCTCGCCGCGAGCCCCAGCCCGCCGACGAGGGCCGCGCCGAGGTCGGTGAAGATGTCGCCGAACATGTTGCTCGTGACCACGGTGTCGTACTGCTCCGGCTGCGTGACCACGAACATGCACGCGGCGTCGATGTACTGGTGCTCGCGCGTGATGTCGGGAT
>DATLUU010000573.1:0-18735 GCA_035577885.1 Verrucomicrobiia bacterium | reverse complement strand
CGACGGCATCCGGCTCGAGCGGTTGGACGAGCTGGGAGTCTCCGCCGGCATCAAGGAAGCGCTCGCGTTCGCGTTCCTCGCGCACCTCACGCTGTGCGGGGAGGCGGGGAACGTGCCGGGAGCGACCGGCGCGAGGCACGCCGTGGTGCTCGGAAGCATCACGCCTGGATCCTAGTGTCACGTCCCAGAGGTACCTTATCAGTCGGCCGCCGCTGCGACCGCCCTGCTGCGTTGCTCCTCCTCGACGTATCTTCTTGATACGACTTCGTCGTCGCGCCTTGCATGGCGGCCGCCGCGGCGCCCTTTATGACAAGGTACCTCTGGGACGGGACACTACGTGTGGACGGCGTAGCGCGTGGGATCGGGCACGCCCGCCTCGCGGAACCCCTTGGCGCGCAGCAGGCAGCTGTCGCAGGCGCCGCACGCGAGCCCCTCGGCGGTGGGATCGTAGCAGGAGTGCGTGAGCGCGTAGTCCACGCCCAGCGACGTTCCCAGCCGGATGATGCCGGCCTTGTCGAGCGCCATGAGCGGCGTGCGCACGGTGAAGCGCGCGCCCTCGACGCCGGCACGCGTGGCGACGTTCGCCAGCGATTCGAACGCGCGCACGAACTCCGGGCGGCAGTCGGGATAGCCGGAGTAGTCGAGCGCGTTCATGCCGGCGATGAGCTCGGTGGCGCCGAGCGTCTCGGCGAGCCCGAGCGCGAGGCTCAGGAAGACGCTGTTGCGCGCGGGCACGTAGGTGACGGGGATCACCGCGGGAACGACGCCGCCCTTCGGCACGTCGATGTCCGCGGTGAGCGCCGAGCCGCCGATCGCGCGCAGGTCCACGGTCACCTCGCGGTGGTCGCGCACACCCTGCGCGGCGGCGACGCGGCGCGCGGCCGCGAGCTCGATGCGGTGGCGCTGGCCGTAGTCCACGGCGAGCGTGGTGCAGGCGAAGCCCTGCGCGCGCGCCCAGGCGAGCGCCGTGGCGGAGTCGAGGCCTCCGGAGAGCAGGACTATTGCAGCCTTCGCGGCCGACGTTGGAGCCTTCGCGGCCGACGTTGGAGCCTTCGCGGCCTGCGGCCGCGACTTTGGGGGTACGGGGGTCATACGCCGCGCTTCGCGCCCCACATCCACACGTGGAGTCGTGGAGAGAGCCGGAAGCCCTCGCGCTGGCACAGAGGGGCGAGCGCGCGCGCGCCCTCGCGCACGGCCCCGTCGGTGAGCCCCTCGGGCATGAGCATCACGCGCCCGTGCGGCAGCCGGTGCTCGTCGACGAGCCGGAGCGCGTCGTCGTGATCGCTCGCGCCCACCACGATCTTCACCGTGGTGCGCGGATCGCCCATGAAGCGTTCGGCGTGCGCCCAGGTCTCCGCCCAGCGCGGCGTCACGCTCGGGAGCTTGGGCGACCACATGATGTGGAGCCGCTCGTGCGCGAACGGCGGTGGGGCGACGCCGCTGGTCTCCACCTCGACGCGCGGCCACTGGCCGACGGCCGCGGCGAGCAGCCGGTCGACGCCCGGGTGCGCGAGCGGCTCGCCGCCGGTCACCACCAGCAGCGGCGCCTCGCCGAGGGCGCGCAGCTCGGCGAACGCATCGGCGACGGTTCGCTCGCTGCCGCCCGCAGCGTCCCAGCTGTACTTGGTGTCGCACCAGTGGCAGCCCACGTCGCAGCCCTGGAGCCTCAGGAAGTGCGCGGGCGTGCCCGCGGACGGGCCCTCGCCCTGGAGCGAGCGGAAGACCTCCGCGACGCGGAGCGTGGCCCGGAGTGTGCCGCCCTCGGGAGCGGTGCTCAGCACGGGTACGCCGGCGGCGTCAGTGCCGGCCGCCTCGATGGAGCGTGAACTCTTTCTCACAGTTGAAGCACTTCCAGGCATAGGTGTCCTGGCCCTGGGGCCACGTCACCCAGTCGTGCCGGCCGCAGCCGGGGCAGGAGATGTGCTCTCGCGCGGCCGGTTTGGCGGCCGCGGGTTCGGGCGTGGTCATGGGGATCCTCCGGTGGCGAGAGGCGGAAGAGTATAGCCGCGAGAGCGCGAGCCCGTGAACTCGCAACGCGCCTCAGCGCCGGAAGCGTGCTCTCCGCGAGTACACGCCGAGGCAGTGGTCCTGGACGACGCGGATGCCGGCTTTCACGAGGCGCGCGGCGGAGGCGTCGTCGCGGATCCCGCTCTGGAGCCATACGACCGGCGGCCGGCGCTCGGGCGGGAGTGCCAGGATCTCGTCGGTGATCGCGGCGATCGCGTCCGAGCGCCGGAACACGTCGAGCACGTCGACGCCCGCCGGCAGCTCCGCGATCGAGCGCAGCGTCGGCTCGCCCAGCGCGCTCGGGATCGTGGGATTGATGCCGATGATCTCGAGCCCCAGCGCCTTCATCATCTCGGGCACGCTGAACCCGGGGGCCTCCGGGTCGCGGTCGTCCTTGATGCCGACCACGGCGACCGTACGCATTTCGCGCGCGATCGCGACCAACTCGGCCTCGTCCTCGACGATGCTGGCGTTCACAGGCGCAGGTCCTCGTGGCCGTGGCGCGCGAGCGCGGCGAGACCGTGCTCGAGCAGCGCCGGCAGCTTGTCCACGAACTGCGAGCGCGGCATCACCGCGTCCGCGCCCGCGGCGCGCGCGTCGCGGAGCAGTGCGGCCTCGACGTGCGCGCCGAATCCGACGACCGGCGTGCCGGGCTGCACGCGCTTCAGCTCCGCGATGAGCCCGAGCGCATCGCGGTGGCCCAGCTCGAGGAGGACGAGGGAGACGTCCTTCGTCGCGAGCCGGGCTGCCGCGCGCTGCGGCGGGACCAGCTCCAGCTCCACGCCGGCCGCCTTCGCCGTGGCGGCGATGCGGGTGGCGAAGTAGAGGTCGGGAACGATGGCGATCACGGGCATGGGAACAGCGTGGACGGGCACCGGCGAGTCGTCAACCGGAGCCGCCTCGTCCCTTCTGATGATGCGCACGCCCCGGCCCCCGGTTCACGCGCGCAACCGCAGCGCGTCATCGCCCCGCGTACTCGCGGCGCTCGATCGTGCGCGCGGTGATGACCACCAGCACCCAGGCCACGAACGCGCCGCCCAGAGCCAGCGCGACGAGCCAGCCGGGACTGGCCGGCCCTGGCCCGAGCGCGTGCGAGGCCGCGATCCAGGCGCCGCCCTGCGTGAGCATCACCAGCGCCGAGACCGTGCGGCCGCCGGGGCCGAGCATGGCGCGCGGGTCGCGCCATTCGGGATCGCCGAGCAGGGCGCCGATCAGGAGTCCGAACCCGAGCGCGGTCGCGGCCGCGGGCAGTGCGAACGCGAACGCGGCGAGCGCGTCGAGCGGCGGCAGTCGCAACGCCGTGCCGGCAACGAGCGCGCCGGCGAGGAGGATCGCGACCGCGAGGCCAGCGACGCCGAACGCACGCCGCAGCACCCAGCGCGCACCGCCCACGGGTGAGAGCCGCGCCCACGCGAGCGAGCGGCGCTCGAGCGGGAGCGCGCGCGTCCCGATGTCGTTCCCGAGGCTCAGCGTCAGCGCCACGAGCATGTCGCGCACGAGCTCGGCGGGCGGCAGCGGCGCCAACGGCAGCACCGCGAGCGGGAGCAGCGTCCACAGCAGGAGCCTCGCCACCAGGTCCAGCAGCACCGGCCAGTCGCGCGTGAACAGTGCCAGGTCGCGCCGCAGGAACGCGCCGCTGAGCGTGGCGGCCCGCCGCGAGGTGCCCCGCACGGTCATGCCGACCGCGCCCGCCATGCCCGGCTGGAGCCGCGCGAGCATGCGCTCGGCGACGCCGAACGCGAGCAGCAGCGCCACGATCACCGCGGCCACGCAGGCGGCGAGCGCTTCGAGCCCGCGCTCGCCCGGCCGCGCGAGCGCGTCGGCCGCCCACGTCGCCGGCGACCACTCCGGCAGCGGCGGTATGGCGCGCAGCCTCGCGCCCATGTTCGTGCTCACGAACAGCCGCGGCATCCAGAACGTGTTCGCGAGCCAGCCGCCGATGAACGCCAGCGTCGCGAGCAGCGCGATCGACTCACGCAGCCTTGCCACCGGCGCCACGCGCAGCAGCGGGATGGCGAGTGCGGTGCCGAGCGCCAGGGGCACCGCCCACAGCGCCAGGAGCGCGACCACGAACACGAACGGGTTGACGCCGCCATTCACAGCCGCAAAGCACAGGGCGGCGGGGAGCGCGATCGCCACCACCGGGCCGAGCGTGCGCGGGAGCGTCTCCATGAACTTGAGGAGCAGCAGCTCGCGCGGACGGATCGGTGCCGCGAGCAGCCGCTCCAGGTCGGGCGCCGCGGCGGCGGCGCTCACCACCGTGAGCAGGTCGCCGAGCGAGAGCAGCACGAACGCGAAAGTGAACGCCCAGCCGAGCACTCGCGCGTAGGTCTCGCTGGGCGCGCCCTCGCGCTCGAGCGCGCCGAAGAGCATCACCAGCGTCAGCGTGAACGCGCCCGCGATCATCACCGCGAGCACGATGCCGACGATGCCGCGCCGGGGGCCCCTCGACCAGAACGCGCGCCTCATGTCGATCCACCGCGTGCGCGCGACGCCGGCCAGGTTCACGAGGCGCCGCCGTCCAGCTCCATGAACACGTCCTCGAGCGAGCGCTCGCGGCGGTCGCCACGCAGGTCCTCGAGCGTGCCCTCGGCGACGACACGCCCGCTCCTCAGGATGACGACGCGGTCGCACAGCCGCTCCGCCACGTCCAGGAGGTGGGTGCTCACGAGGACGCCGCCGCCGGCGCGCGCGTGCTCGCGCAGGAGGTCCTTCAGGAGCCGCGCCGCGGGCGGGTCAAGGCCGTTCAGCGGCTCGTCGAGCAGCAGCAGCGGCGGCGAATGCAGGAGTGCTGCGGCGATCGCGGTCTTCTGCCGCATGCCCAGCGAGTAGCCCTCGATGGTGCGGTCGGCGTGCTCGGCGAGCGCGAGCCGGGCGAGCAGGTCCTCGGCGCGGCGCGCCGCAGCGTCCGCGGGCAGGTCGTAGAGCGCGGCCACGAACGCGAGGAACTCGCGCGCCGAGAGCCGCTCGTAGAGGAACGGACGATCCGGCACCAGCCCGAGCCTCGCCTTGGCGACGCGCGGCTCGCGCTCGAGGTCCGCGCCGGCGACTTCGATCCGGCCCTGGTCGGGCGCGAGCAACCCGGACGCGCAGCGCAGCGTCGTGGTCTTGCCGGCGCCGTTGGCGCCGAGGAAGCCCACGATCTCGCCCGCGCGCACCTCGAGCGAGAGCGCGCTCACCGCGGTCACGGTGCCGAACCGGCGCGTGAGCGCGTCGATGACGAGCGGCCGCGCGCCGGTCGCCGTCACGTCGAGAGCGCCCTCGCCAAGGCCGGCAGGCTCACGTCGTAACGGTAGGGCACGTTCATGTGGCCGTCGTCGAACTCCTCGTAGCGGTGATCGATGCCGAGCTTCTTCAGCTCCGCCGTGAACGCGCGCGCGCCGTGGTGGAGGTGGAACTCGTCCTTGGTGCCGCAGTCGATGTAGAGGAGCCGGAGCGAGCGCAGCGCCTCGGCGCGCGCCGGCAGCAACCGCAGGGGGTCGACCGCGAGCCAGCGCTCGAACACCGCGGGACGCGGCAGGCCGGTGCCGAGATCGAACGGCAGGTCGACGCCCATCTCGGCTTTGGGCTCGGGCGAGTAGCACGCGGCCATGGCGAGGATGTTGAGCGCGAGGAAGTCGTCCTTCGGCTTCTGCGGCTTGGCCTCGAACGCCTCCAGGAAGCGCCGCACGCCGCCTGCGGCCTGGAGCACGGAGCAGGCCTTGGGGAAGTCCACCGCGTAGCAGTACTCGAACAGCATGTCGCCGCTGTGGCAGGCGATCGCGCCGAACACGTCCGCATGGAGCATGCCGAGCCGCATCGCGCCGAAGCCGCCCGAGGACTTGCCGGCGATGCCGCGGTGCTCACGCGCGGCGAGCGTGCGGTAGTGAGCGTCCACCCACGGCACCAGCTCCTTCACGAGGTGCGTCTCGTAACGGCCGGTGGCGGTGGAGTCCACGTACTGCGAGCCGCCGAAACGCGTGAAGCAGTCGGGCATGACGAGGATCAGCTCCGGCGAGCCCGCGGCGATCAACGCGTCCATGCGGTCGTCGAGCGACGGCGACCACGGATTGTCGTTCAAGAGCATGCGCCCGCGGCCGGTGAAGCCGGTGAGGACGTGCACGACCGGGAAGCGCTTCGTGGGCGCGGTGTCGTAGCTCGGAGGCAGGTAGATGGGCACGCGCCGCACGTGGGGGTCGCCGGCGGCGTTGCCGCGCAGCACGTCGCTCTCGAACGCCACCACCTCCACGCGCCCGCGCTTCATCTCAATCCCCCGGGTCCGAACACCGCCACCCCGCCCGCCGGCGCGCCCCGCGCCGCGAGCATCTCGCTCAGTCTCACCGCCACCGTGTCGCGACGCCAGTCGGGGAGGATGGTCTTCAACTGCTCGAGCTGCCGCCGCGCCGGGTCGTCGAGCTGCACGGAGACGAGCCCCGACACCAGGTCGCGGCGGGCGAGCCAGTCGCGCGGGTTCAGCTCCGTGGCCACGCGCGTCTCGAGCAGTGCGTACTTGACGTTGATGCGCGAGAGCAGGAGCCCGAGCATGGCGTGCGCTTCCGGGTGCCCGATCCCGCAGCGCACCGCCTCCACGAGCTGGCGCCTCGCGGTGAGCGTGTCCTTGTCCTCGAGAGAGCCCTTCGCCTTCCTCAGCCACAGCACGCGCGCCGCGGTGTCGTCGTGCGCGCCCCATTCCTGCCACGCGCGCTCCGCCGCGTCGCGCTGGCCGTCCCAGAGCAGCGCCCAGCCCAGCCAGTAGAGATGGTCCACGCGCGCGCCACCGGTCTCCAATCCCCGGCGGAACGCCCACGACGCGCCTGCCGGCTTCTCGAGCAACAGCAGGTCGGTCCCGACCTGGAAGAACGGGTCGGTCGTCAGCGTGTGCAGTCGATCGAAGTCGGCGCCGTTCCAGAACATGAACTCACAGGGGCGGCGGTCCGCGGTGGATTCGGCGAACTGGGAGTAGAAGTACGACTCGATCGTGTCGTCGTGGTAGAGCTGGCGGATGTTGGGTCCGTTGCCCGTCTGGAAGCCGGCCCACGACGGGATCGAGGCGAAGAAGAAGCGCGTGCCCTGGCCCACCTTGGGGATCGTGCGCGTGAGCGAGGCGCGGAGCTGCTTCGAGAGCCCGGCGGCGCGCTCGAGGTAGAACGGCGTGAAGTGGGAGGTGCCGAGCCACGCGTTCTGTTCGAGGCCGAACGCCGGCGAGTCCGCGCCCGCCGCATGCCACCACACCAGCGCGCCTGCGAGCGCGATCCACGACCAGCGCGCGATGCGCGCCGCGAGCAGGGCGGCAACGAGCAGCGCGCCGCCCACCGCGGCGAGCGTGTAGTAGTAGCTGCTCCACTGGTAGCACACCGGCCACACCGGCAGCGTGAACGCGCCGATCCAGGCGAGCGCGAACGGGACCGCGCCGCGAGCCGGGCCCGGGGACGGCGCGGGGGCAGGCGAACCCTCCGCACGCTCGGGCAGCCAGCGCGCGGCCACGGCGAGCAGCGCGAACGCCAGCGCCGATGGCCGCGCCGCCGTCCACGAGCCGAGCCAGCCGGCGGCGTGCTCGACGCCGGCGAGGCTTTGCGCCATGTGCACGAACGCCGCCGCCAGGTGATCGGGTTGGAAGCGGAGCGGTGCGGCGACGGGCGCGTGCTGTCGCATGAACCCTTCGCCGGCGGCCCACGGCAGCGCCGCGAGCGCAAAGGGTGCGACGCGGCGGAGCGCATCGCGCGGCGACGCGCCCTCCACGCGCCACGCCCACACGAACAGCGCCAGCGGCAGGGCGAGCGCCGTCTCCTTGGCGAGCGTGGCCGCGGTGTAGGCGAGCAACGCCGGGAGGATCCGCCCGCGCCGGAACCACGCCACGGACGCGAGCACGAGCACGAGCGCGAGCAGGTCCTGAGAGCACGACACCCAGGTGAGACTGACGCGCTGGAACGGGAGCAGCGCGTACCACGTCACGCCCGCGAGCACTGGCGGCGCGACGAGCTGCGCGGGGCCGCGCCTCGCCACGAACACGGAGACGAGGTCCACGAGCAGGACGAGTGCGAGGACGAAGAGTGCCAACTGGGCGAGATGGAACAGGAAGGGCTCACCGCCGGAGAGGGGCGTGAGCACGCCGAACCAGACCTCGCGCGACAGGGGGCGGAAGAAGTTGGCGAGGCCGCTGCCGTTCCAGAGCGAGCCCCAGAGGCCGTAGCGGCGGGTCTGCTCGAGGAACAGGTAGTCGTCGTTGATGAAGCCGGCGGTGAGGGTGTTGGCGTAGAGCGCGACGATGCCGGCCAACGCCAGTGCGGTCGCCTGCCAACCCGTACGTTCCAGTTTCACCCGCGGCAATCTAGTCAGCTTTCGCTGATTCCGCATCCCCCCGCTCGACCCCCCCCACCGCCCCGGGTCGCATGACGGCTCGGCGGGCCGCCGGGTCAGGGCTGGGCGTGCGACTCCGGGCGAGCTGCGAGAATTCCCCCTCAGCGACCTGGGCTCGGGGGCCGATAACGGGGGTACGAGGGACCCCAGCCGCGAATCGCGACCCCCAAGCCAGGGAGTGGCATGCGCACGCGCACCGAGATCCGTTGGAAGCATCTGCAGCGAGCGGGGTGGTTGCTGTGGGCGGCGGCGTTCGCGTTGCTGCTCACGCTCGCGATCGTCGTGCCCGCGCTCTATGCGCGCGTCGCCGGGCTCGAGGGCACGGCCGGGGTCATCGCCGGGATCGACAATCCGTTCTTCTTCACCGTCGCCTTCGCCGGCCTGGTGGTGCTGTTCTGCCTGTACACGATCCTCCAGCAGCGCGAGCTGCACCGCGCGGTGCAGGCCCTGTCGCGTGAGGAGGACGACCGCGCCGACGCCAGCGTGCGGCTCTCCGAGTTGACGGCGCTGTTCCAGGTCAGCACCACGCTCCAGCTCCAGCTCCGGAGCGACGTCATCCTCGAGATCATCGTCCGCCGCGTGGTGAGCACGCTCAAAGCCCAGCAGGCGAGCATCATGATCCTGGAGCCCGAGACCGGCGAGCTGGTGACGCGCGCCTCGTACGGGCTCGAGTCGGAGTTCTCGCGCGGCGCGCGCAAGAAGATCGGCGAGGGCATCGCCGGCTGGGTGGCGCTGCGCCGCGAAGCGCTGTCGCTCGGCGAGCGCGCCCCGAGCCAGGAGCTCGGCCGGCACTACAAGGAGAACCGCCGCATCACCTCGGCGCTCTCGCTCCCGCTCTCGATCGGCGAGCGTGTCATCGGCGTGCTGAACGTGAACCGCATCAACCACACCGAGCCGTTCGGCGAGCATCACCTCGAGGTGCTGCGCGTGTTCGCCGAGCACATCGCCGCGGTCATCGACCGTGCCGAGATGGTGGAGCGCCTCGGGCGCCGCACGCGTGAGCTGGAGGCGGACAACGAGAAGCTCTCGGACCTGAACCGCATGAAGGACGTGTTCCTGGGCACCGCGAGCCACGAGTTGAAGACGCCGCTCACCAGCGTCATCGCCTACGCGGAGCTCCTCGACGACCACGAGGGCAAGCTCTCGAAGGATCAGGCGCGCGAGTTCGTGGGCCGGCTGCGCGCCGAGGCGCAGCGGCTGCTGTCGCTGATCGAGGACATCCTCGACCTCTCGCGCCTCGAGAGCGGCAAGCTGGCGATGAAGCCGCGTAACCTCGACCTCGCCGAGGTCATGTATGCGGCGGTGGAGACGACGAAGCCGCTGGCGCAGAAGTTCGGCGTCACCATCGACTATCAGCCCGCCATCGGCCTGCCGCATCTCTCGGTCGACGAGGTGAAGATCCGCCAGGTGCTGGTGAACCTGCTGGTGAACGCGATCAAGTTCAGCCCGCGCGGCGCGCCCGTACGCCTGCGCGCGCAGCAGGACGGCGCCTGCGTGCGCGTCGAGGTGAACGACCAGGGTCCCGGGATCGAGCCCGACACCGCCACGCACATCTTCGAGCTGTTCGGGCAGGTCGTGCCCGAGGACGGCGAGTCGCGCGGCGGCCTGGGGATCGGGCTCCATCTCGTGAAGCGCATCACCGAGCTGCACGGCGGCCACGTGGGCGTGAACAGCCGGCCCGGCGAGGGCTCCACGTTCTGGATCCGCCTGCCCGTCGCGCCCGAGGTGCACGCGGCCCACGCCGCCGACCCGGGACTGCGCAAGGCCGCCTAGGGCCCTCCAGGTCGCTCTCGCACCCGCCCCGGGGCCCGTGCATACTGCGCGGCTTCGAGCCAGGTCCCGGAGCCGAACTGGAAGAGTCCCAAGTGCGCGATCCCGTTTCCCCATCACACCCGCCGGACTCGTCCGTAGCGGGGGCAGAGAGTCTCCCGCCGGGCCCGGCCGGGGGGCTTCGAGCCGGCACCCCGGTGCCCGATCGCGTGTGGCTCGAGCGCGTGCGGGTCCGGGAGCCGGAGGCGCTGGGCCAGTTCTACGACCGCTACCTGGACTTGGTGTTCGGTCTCGCCTGGCGGCTGCTCGGCGACCGCACGCTGGCCGAGGATGCGGCCTCGGAGGTGTTCCTCAAGGTGCATCGCGCTGCCGACCGTCTGGATCCCGAGCGGGATCCCGCGCCGTGGCTCGCCACGATCACCACCAACGTCTGCCGCGACGTGTGGCGGTCGGGGCAGTACCGCATGAGCCGCCGCGCCGCCGACGTGCACGATCCGGCGGCCGCCGCATCGCTGTCCTCCGGCCGCAACGATCCCGAGGCGGACACGCTCTCGAGCGAGCGCGAGCGGCTGGTGCAGGAGGCACTCCTGTCGCTGCCCGCGCCGCTGCGCGCGAGCATCGTGCTGCACGACTACCAGGGGCTCGATCATCGCGAGGTGGCCGAGGTGCTGCACATCGCGCACGACGCGGCGCGCAAGCGCTACTCGCGCGCGCTCGCCGCACTCGAGCTGCGCCTGAGGGGGCGGCTGTGAGCGAGCGCTTGGGCGAACCCACCGCGGCGGAAAAGGCCGCCCAGGACGCGGTGCGTGCGCTGGGCCAGCCGCGCGCCGACGCCGCGTTCCGCACCCGGCTGCGGCACGAGTTCACGACCGGCCGCTTCGGCCGGCGCGTCCCGGCGGACAGGCCGCGGCCATTGTGGGCGCTCAAGCGCCTCATGGTGCCGGTCGCGGCCGCCGCGCTCGTGGTCGCGAGCGTGGCGTTGAACCGCGGGCCCGACTGGCGGCTGGTCTCGGCCGCGGGCGAGGGCCGCATCGTCGTGGACGGGGCCACGTTCTCGGTAGGCGACGCCGCGCTCGCCGCGCGACTGCGGCACGGTGGCCACGTCAAGGTCGAGGGCGCGGTGACGCTGGACCTCGCCGCGCCAAGGATCGCCGCCGTGACGCTGGCGCCCGATGCCGAGATCCAGCTCTCGAGCACACCCGGTCGCTGGTGGGCGCGCGGCATGCGCGCCGAGGTGGCGAGCGGCGACGCCTACTTCACCACCGGCCGCGGCTTCCACGGTGCGCACCTGGACGTGAGCACGCCCGAGGTGAACGTGCGCGCGGTGGGCACCTCGTTCGCGGTGCTGCGCGATCCGGCGGGGGCGACGTGCGTGTGCGTGATGGAAGGGCGCGTGCGCGTGGGCGAGGCGGGTGCAGCGCCCGCGAGCGCGGTCGAGGTGCCGGCAGGTATGCGCCGCATCGTGCAGCCCGGCTACGGCGCCGAGACGAAGCCGATCCTCGATGAGTCCGTGCACCGGCTCCACCGCCAGCGCGATCTCACGGGGGCGATGCTCGTACGCTGAGCCCCGCGGGGTGGCTAGGCCGCTGATCGCCTCGAGCGGGCCTGCGGCCACTCCGAGCGCGGCAGCGCGCGGGTGACGAAGTGCTGTGCCGGGAGCGGCTCCGCCTTGCGCTGCCCGGGCAGGATGGGCACGCCGCGCATGTCCGCGACGCGCTCGATCCACGGCCGCTCGGGATCGTTCACGTCGGGGCCGGTGGCGCGCGCGATCGAGCCATCGTCCAGCTCCACGAACTGTCCGGGCGGGTAGACGCCGAGCGCACGCACGAGCGCGACCGTGAGCGCCGGATGCCAGCGCTCCTGCCAGGTTCCGATCACGCGCACGAGCGCGCTGTTCGGCGACAGCTTGGGCTCGAGCGCGTCACCGCGCGCGAGCAGCGTCGTGTAGGCGTCGCACATGGACACGATCTGTGACTGCAGAGAGACCTCGAGGCCTTCGGCTTCGCCGCTGGTCGGAATGTGGTGCTCGAGCGTCGCCCGAAGCGCGCCCAGCGACGTGCGATTGAGCGTCGTCGACCACGCCACGCGACGCAGGCCCTCGCGCGTGTGCGGCGCGGGCTCGCGGTGCTCCTCGACCATCTCCGGCCCGCCGGCCTCGCCCCAGCCGTGCCCGGCATCGTGGAGCAGGGCTGCCACCGCGAGGTGGGCGAGCTCGTGGCGCGTGAGCCCGAGCCGCGCGCCCACGTACAGCGACAGCAACGTCGTGTGCGCGGCATGGCTCCACGCGCTCTCGCGCGGCGTCACCTCGGCGAGCACCGGCACCAGGCGCTCGCCCGCGAGCACGGCGTCGATCAGCTCGCGCAGCATGCGCTTCACGTGCCTGAGCTCGATGCCCTGGTCCATGGCGTCGCCTTCGAGCAGCGCGCGCGCACCGGCGAGCAGCGCACGCCACGCCGGCGGAAGGTTCGCGGCCGCCTCGGCGGAGGACTCGGGAAGCGAGCCCGCGCCCAGCGGCTCGGCGGCGACGCGCAGCGGCAGCGCGCGCGCATGCACGAGCCCCGCGTCGTCGCACGCCGCCACCAGCTCGGCGCCCTTCCAGCGCTCGCCGGGAAGGAAGTAGCTCATGAACGTCTCCAGCTCGCCCAGTGACAGGCCGCGTGTGAACTCGATGCCCTCGAGCGTGCGCGCGGCGAACTCGTGCGCCAGGCTCTCCAGCGCCTTCTGCATGTTGGCGCGATCCGGCAGCTGCTCGCCGTTCATGCACAGCTCGCCCTCGGGCGCATCGAACCGCACCGCGCCCTCCTTCTCGAGCGCGGTCGAGAGCAGCGTCAGGTAGCTCTCGAGCTGGGACGTGTAGGTGACGTGGCCCACCGAGTAGGCGCGGGCGCTCTTCACCAGCTGCCAGAACCGCGACGCGAGCTGGAGCGCGATCTCGAGGCGCGGATCGTCGTCGGGATGCAGGATCGGGCTCGGGCCGGTCATGTCCTGCCCCACTGCGAGAGCGCCTCGTCGCACGCCTCGCGCACGGCCTCGCTGCGGTGGTGGAGCCCCTGCTCGAGCACCTCGCGTGCCGCGGGTGTCGCCAGCCGAACGATGGCCCGTGCCGCGGCGGTGCGCTCGGCGGAGCGCTTCGCGAACCAGCCGCCGCGCAGCAGCAGCTCCTCGAGCGCGGGCAGCGCCTGGTCGCTCGCCACGTCGGCGAGCGACGACAGCAGCGCCACGCGGTGCTCCTCGGGGCGCGACTCGAACTCGGGGCTCCGCACGCGGGTGAGGATCGCCTCGGTGACGCGCGCGTCCGGCTCGCGTGCGAGCATCGCCAGCGACGCGGTGAGGATGCGGCCATCGCCGGTGTCGAGCTGCGTCAACAGCACCGAGCGGCGCAGGTGGTGCGGGACCTGGCCCAGCGCGTGGATCGCGGCGCGGCGCACCCGCGCGTCGATGTGGCGGGCGGCCACGGCGAGGTAGGGCACCACCTCGCCGCCGCCGATCTGCCCGAGGACGAACACGATGTTCCGCACCACGTGCCAGCGCGGATCGGTGAGCCAGGTACCGAGCGGCGAGGGATCGTCGGCGAACGCGTAGGTGAGCGCCGTGGTGGCGCCGGCGCGCACGCGCGAGCGGCCGGAGTCGGCGAGCACCGACATCAGGAGAGAGAGCGCGGGAGCGCCCACGCGCACCACGAACGCGAACAGCCGCGCCTGCTCGCGCACGTCGGCCTCGTCCAGCCGCTCGGTGATCGCGTGCGCGTCGAGCGAGCCGAGCGCGGCCGTCAGCGATTCGGCGCTGAGGCGGCCCGAGGGGTCGAGGCGCTTGAGCAGCTCGTGCGCGCCGCGAGCCTCCTCCCACTCCGAGCGCTGCACCGCGGTCGCGGTCCAGGTCACCACCGATGCCGCGAGCGCTTCGAGCATCTCCGGACGTGCGTCATCGCGTAGTGCTGCCAGGACCAGCGCTTCAGCGGCTGCCGCGAACGGCTCCGAGCGCTCGCGCGCCCAGGCCTCGCGGAACGTCATGCCGGCTTCGGCCTCGTTCTGTCGCAGCGACTCCCACAGCCGCTTCGCGTCCATCGCCGGTGCCTGCACGACCGGACAGTCGTCGACGAGCGGCGCCGAGCCCACCGGCGCCGGGCCGCCCGCCGAGCCCGGGCGCCCCGTGAGCGGGTTCAGGCGCACGACGTTCGCCTCCTCGGTCACGGTGCCGACGTGGGCGAAGGCGCTCTCCCAGAGCATCGTCACCAGGTCCTCGTCGGTGGCGTCACCGGGTGCGGCGAGCAGCAGCACGTCGAGGAACGTCGCGGCTTCGGCCTCGGTCAGCCCCTTCTCGAGCTTCAGCGCGCGCAGGCCGTCGCGATGCAGGATCCACGACAGCTCGCGCTCCAGCCCGCGCTCGCCGGTGGGCGCGTTCGAATGGTCGGCGGCGAACACCGTGTCGTCGCCCATGACGATCGAGCGCGGCGTCACGTCCAGGTGCAGCGGGCCGTGCCGTTGCACGCTCAGCACCAGGTCGGCCACGAGCCGGCGCTGGAGTGCACGCGTCTCCGCGTTCTCGACGCCCAGCCGCCGCGCCATGGCGAGCAGGCGCGCCGCATCGGCGAGCCAGGACGAGACCTCCTCGGCGACTCGCGAGCGCTCGCGCTCGGGTTCGCGCCAGCGAAGGCTGCGCGAGGGCGGCGTGGTGTGGGGGTCGGGCTCGGCGGCGGACACCGGGGCTCTCCAGGGTGGGCGGCTATGTTCCTTCGGGTCATCGGCCGTCCGGTGCGGCGTGTTGAGCCCCTCGGCGATGAATTCTAATGTGGGGACACGGGCCGCGCGCTTGACCCTGGCGCGCGCGCTCGCCTAACCTGCGTTGTTCTAACCGTCACACCCTCAGGACCTTCCCGAAGGACACGTCCCGTCCATGAAGCGCACGTACCAGCCCAACAACCGGCACAAGAAGAAGACGCACGGGTTTCGTTCCCGCATGAAGACGAAGGGCGGCCGCAAAGTGTTGTCGGCGCGGCGCAGGCAGGGCCGCAAGCGCCTCACCGTTTCGTCCGGCCGCTGATCACGCCCGCCGCGAACACCCATCCCGGCCTCGCGGCCGGGAGCGGATGGCCCGAGCCCCTCGGGTTCCCGGCGCCTCGAATGTCCCCACCGCCTTCCGAGCGGCTCTCACGGGCCCATCGACTCACCCGCGGACGCGATTACACGCGCGTGCGCGGCGAGGGGCAGGTCTATCGCGGGCGCTTCTGCCTGCTGCTGGCGCTGGCCGCGGCCGGCGAGACGAGCCGCGTCGGCTTCATCGCCAGCAAGCGCGGCGTCGGCGGTGCGGTGCAGCGGAACCGCGCGCGGCGGCGGCTCAGGGAGATCGTGCGGCGCCGCTGGACGCGGGTGCCGCCGGAGGGGTTCCTGTTCGTGTTCATCGCTTCGCGCCGCACGCTGGATGCGCCGCACCAGGCGCTCGCAACCGAGGTGGAGACGCTGCTCGCGCACGCCGGCGCGCTCGCGCCGATCCCTGTCTGACATGCGCCAACTGCTGATCTTCGCCATCCGCGCCTACCAGAGGCTCGCCCCCGCGCACGTGCGCGGCGCCTGCCGGCACGTGCCGTCGTGCTCCGAGTACGCGCGCGAGGCGATCGAGCGCCACGGATCGTGGCGCGGCGGCTGGATGGCGCTCGCCCGGCTCGCCCGCTGCCACCCGTTCGGCGCCGCGGGCGTCGACCCGGTCCCCCCCGTTCCGAAAGCCTGATCATGGACCGACGCACCACCATCGCCCTCGCGCTCTGCCTGCTGATCTTCGCGCTGTTCACGGTGCTGCAGACGAGGTACGCGCCGAAGCCGAAGCCGCAGCCACCGCTGGCCGGCGCTCCCGGAACGACCGGAACGCCCGGTGCCACGACGCCCTTGCAGCCGGCGACCGGCACCACGCCCGCTCCGACCGGCACCACCGCGACCGCCGCGCCCACGCTCGCTCCCGCCACGACGTCGTCGCTGCCCGAGCAGTTGGTCGTGCTCGAGACGCCGCTCTATCGCGCGACGTTCAGCAACATCGGCGCGCGGCTCCGGTCGTTCGAGCTCAAGCGCTATGCGGCCTCATGGGGTGAGTCGCGCTTCGCCGAGCATCCGGGCAAGCGCCCGAAGCGCGGCCACGAAGTCGCGGCCGGCGATCGCGTGGAGTTGGCGGGCAGCCCGTCGTTCGCGTTCGACCTCGGCGCGGGCCCGGCGCTCCGCTCGCTCGGCGCCGCCGCGTTCGCGGTCGCCGAGAGCACCGACGCCGCGGGAACGACGGTCGCGGTGACGTTCAGCGCGCGCGATTCGGCGGGCATGGAGGTGCGCGAGACCTGGCGCACGCGGCCCGATGCCTACCTGCTGGACCTGGACGTCGCGGTCGCGGGTGCGTCCAGCTCCATCCAGGAATGGTCGCTCACCACGCGCTCGTGGCCGCTCCTCTCCGAGGCGAATCCCGACCAGGAGATGCGCGTCGTGCGCTCGATCGGGCTCCTCGGCAAGGACCTCCACCGTGACGGCGCGCAGGGCCTGATCGGCAAGGAGGAGAAGCGCCGCGACGGCGCCGCGATGTGGGCGGGCGTGCAGTCGCACTACTTCCTCGGGCTCGTGGCGCCGGTGGGCGTGCAGGGCCGCGCCACCATCTCCAGCGGCAGCGCGCACCAGCTCACGCCGGACGAGCTGCTGCGGCTCCCCAAGGGCGTCAAGACCCCGCAGCCGATCGCCGAGGGTACGCTGGTGACGAGCGTGCCGTCCTCGGGAACGCAGCGCTTCGCCGTCTACTTCGGACCCGCCGACTACTTCTCGATCGCCAAGCTCTCGGGCGCGGGCCGGCCCGGCAGCCTCCAGTTGGAGCGCGCGGTCGACCTGGGCGCCTCGTGGCTCCTGCCGTTCAGCTACCCGCTGCTCCAGCTGCTGCGCCTGCTCGAGTCGTGGGTGCGGAACTGGGGCGTGGCGATCTTCCTGCTCGCGACCCTGGTGCGGCTCGTGCTCCACCCGCTCAACATGAGCAGCATGAAGAGCATGCGCGCGATGCAGCGGCTGCAGCCGGAGATGGAACGCCTGCGCGAGAAGTACAAGAACAAGCCGGAGGCGATGAACGCCGCGATCATGGCGCTCTACAAGGAGAACAAGGTGAACCCGGCCGGCGGCTGCCTGCCGATGGTGCTGCAGATGCCGCTGTTCTTCGCGCTCTACGCCGTGCTCTCCAGCGCCATCGACCTCCGCCAGGCGCCGTTCGTGGCCTGGATCCACGACCTCTCGGCGCCCGACCACCTCTTCAGTGTCGCCGGATTCTCGGTGCACCTGCTGCCCATCATCATGGCGGGCACGGGGTTCCTGCAGCAGCGGCTCACCCCCACGCCGTCCCAGCAGCAGTCCACGATGTACTTGATGAACCTGTTCATGCTGTTCGTGTTCTATGGTCTGCCGTCCGGACTCGTGTTCTACTGGACGGTGATGAACCTGTACACCTCGCTCCAGCAGTGGCTGGCGATCCGGGGTGACGATGGGGTCGTCGTCCCCGTTGGCACGGGTTCCGCGCGCGCGAAGACCTGAGCGCGCAGGCTTGACGACCTTCGGCGTGGCGGACGGGCGCCACGGCGAAGTAGAGTCCCCCCGTCGATCCGACACGGCTTCGCGGAACGGCACGGCCAACGCGGATACGCGGCGCGACACTCGACCGGGTGCGCGCGCGAGGACGCGAGCCAGTTCCGCGCGCTGGCGGCGATGCGCTCGGACACTCGAGCGGCATCGCGCGGCGCGCGACGTGCCACGCGGGGCTTTCACTCCCACACGATCCGGGACGCCGCGACCCGGCGCGCACACTCACCGCTCACGAGCGGGGGATCGGTGCGCGACGCACGCGCGTCCGGCAAAGGCAATGCGATGGCTGGTTCGGTTTATGAAGGCAAGTCGTTCGACGAGGCAGTGAAGAAGGGACTCGAGGCGCTGAGGCTGACCCGCGCCGAGGCAGTGATCACGACGATCGAAGAGGGCAAGGGCGGATTCCTGGGGATCGGGGCGCGGCCGTTCCGCGTCAGCGTCGCGCGGCGACCCGGCGGCGCGATCCGCGAACCTGTCGAACGCGCGGGTGAGGATCGCCGCCCCCGTCGGGGCGGACGCGAGGAGCGCCCGAGCACGCGCGCTGGCCGGACCCGTGCCGGTGGTGAGCGCACGCGCGAGCCGCACGCCGGCGGTCGTTCGGGCGGCGAGGAGCGTGGTGCGGGCGCGCGCGGCCGCGGCGGCCGGGATCGTGGAGCGGCGAGCGGCGGCGGGCATGGTCGGCGAGGAGCCGAAGAGCCCGCGGCCGAGCCACGCCCGGCACGGGAACCGCGTGGCCGGGCCGGTCGCCCCGAGACGCAGGCCCATGGCGAAGAGCGCAGCGCGCGGCCGGAACGATCGGAACGATCGGAACGATCGGAACGTCCGGAACGATCGGAACGTCCGGAGCGATCGGAACGTCCGGAACGCACGGAACGCCCGGAACGCCCGCAGCGCGGTGGCGATCGGCCGGCACGCGGGCGCCGTGAAGAGCCCGTGCGCGAGTCACGGACAGCCCACGAGGCCCACGAGGCCCCCGCGCCCCAGGCGGTCGAGCCGCGCTTGGCGGCGCCAGCACCCGCCACAGGAGCGGGCACCG
>DATLUU010000572.1:0-2649 GCA_035577885.1 Verrucomicrobiia bacterium | reverse complement strand
GTCGGAATGCTCTCTAGAGTCGAGCGTCCGTCGGCGATTTGTTTTTGGCGACACCTCGCTCGCAATCCGTACTTCGGAAGACTTCGCATTGCCCATGCATTGCGACGATGGAGGTAGCACATGAAGAAGCCGTTCGTCGCGCTCCTGCTCCTGGTTGGGGCAGCCGCGATGTTGGCCAGCAACGCATTCGCCCAGACTGCCGATGACAACGGCATCAAGCTGGTGAATGCGAAAATGGCCAAAGAGATCTTGAGCTCGCGCGCCCATCGCTTGGGCGTCTCGGCGGGCCCGGACCCCGACACCGTGTACGTCGGCAAGTCCTTCACGAACCACACCGGTCCGACGAACTACTGGAACATCTTCACCGGCACGTATCTGCCGGGTGCGGGTGGCGCCGGCAGCGCGTTCTGGGACTGGGACAACATCGTCGGCATCCAGGCTCCCGACTCGTTGCACGGCTGGTGGCCTCTCCACCGCCAGTACAACTCGACGGGCGGCCTCACGCTGACCGATGACAATCGCCCGTGGTGGTGCCTCGACCACGGCAACATCGGCAACTACGTGATCAGCCAGCAGTCGTCGGCCAAGCGTACGTTCGGCGTCCTCAGCTACTGGCACGCCGATCCAGGCAGCGCCGCGGGCTCCGCGGTGCTGTGGTCGCCGATCAGTGGCACGAAGTCGGCGTGGTGTGGCCTGCGTCAGCATGGCGACAACACGCAGAAGGACGTCGTGACCAACCAGGCGTTCAACCAGGACGCGGTGCAGTACCTGCATGACGCTGTCCCGGCCGCGGGCGCCGGCGGTTCGCCTCAGGGCTTCCCCGGCTACGTTGATCAGGCCGACCAGATCATGTATCGCGATATCGCGATGACGCCGTCGCAGTCGCTGGTGGTGACGTTCAACTACCGCACGCGCATGTCGACGAGCATCGGCACGACGGCCACGACCCGTAGCGGCTGGTTCCATGGTGATCCGCTCGCGGTGACGGCCGGCAACTTCATCTCCAGCTCCGCTGCCGGTGCGAACGCGCCGCAGGACTCGTTCATGGTGTACGTGGGCGCGCCGGTCAACGACGCCGCCTGCGTGTACTCGGACGGCGTCACGCGCCCCGTGTACGACAAGCAGCGCCGCTGGTTCTCGGAGGTCATCAAGACCTTCGGCGCCGGTGCGAACTACTTCGAGATCTTCAAGACCACGGGTAACAACCCGGCGGATACGCTCAGCGCGACGCCGTCGTCCGGCCCGATCTCGGTGCCCGCGGCGACGATCAGCAGCGTGCTGGGTGGCGTGGCGGGCAACGTGCGCCTCGTCTTCCGCTGCAAGACCAACCGTGGTTTCGCCGACTCCGACTCGCGCACTTCGGGCTACACCTCGTTCACGCGCGGCGCCGTGCTGCTCGACGACGTCACGATCAGCGTTGGTGGTGGTGGCTCACCCGCCGGCTACGGCACGTTCGAGCTCGCCGAGCAGGGTGGCGTGAACGCCATCGACAACCGGAACCCGCTGCCTCCAGGCCTCACGGCCAACGATGTGTGGCGGACGACCGGCAAGCCCCCCGGCGAGTACTTCCACGTCGAGGCGCTGTCCAACCTGACCTACAACGACCTCTGCGGTCCTTCCACCTCGCCGGCGCGTGTGTGCAACATCGGCGGCGTGGTGACGACGGTCGGCAACCACGACGACGGCGAGAACGCGGGCGACACCCGGTTCACGGCGTTCCGTGAGATCTCGCAGTTCCTGATGTCGCCGACGATCAACCTCGTCGGAGCCGGCGTTGGTGGCGCAACGCCGAACTCGATGGGCATCACGGCCAGCATCGTGAACGCCAGCGACGACGTCATCCTGTGGTACGACATGTACGCAGGCATGTTCAACCTGTCGTTCTCGGGCGAGAGCTGGGTGTTCGGGTCGCAGTGCTACCCGGCCACGCAGCCGAACGGTGCCAAGATCTGGGGCCAGCCCCGGTTCCCTGGCTTCATCGTGTTCAACCCCGAGCCGCAGTGCTTCACCGACTTCGAGCCGTTCGCCGGCAACGGCCAGCCGTTCTTGACGTCGAACGTCGGTCCGCCTGACTCGCTGCGGGTCTTCCTCGCCCACCAGCAGCAGTGCTTCCGGTTCGCCATCTCGCTCGGCTGCAACTCGAACGAGGGTGGCTACTTCGACAACGTGTCGGTGGCGTTCGTCGACCAGCCCGGTATCCCCGGACAGGCCAGCGCCTCCAACTCGGTCAACCTCGGCTCGCTGTCGGCCGACATCTGGCAGTTCATCAACGACACGTTCCCGGCGAACGAGACGGCTGGCCTGCCCGGCACCGCCGCGTTCGACACCACCGCGGGCCTGATCCGCACGGGCTTGAACACTGCCCAGGCGACCGGCAACGCGCTGCGCTTCGACATCCCCGGTGACTCGACCGTCGTCTCGGCCGCTGACGCGGACGTCGGCACGGCTGATGACCCGTCCCTGGCGGCTGTCCGACTGGACATGGTGTTCCGCATCCTGCCGGGTCCAGGCAACTACCGCATCGCCGGTGGCCGCAACATGGCCCCGGGCGGCAACGCCGTCACTGGCGTGCTGCTGCAGGTCCCGACCAACCAGGCGGCCGCCGCTGTCTCTGGCGACGCGTCGTTCTGGGGCCAGTACATCGCCGAC
>DATLUU010000571.1:0-2271 GCA_035577885.1 Verrucomicrobiia bacterium | reverse complement strand
CTGCCCCGGCCGGCGTTTTTCGCAGCGGCAAAGTGGTACCCCACCAACCCCGCAATCCACCTCGACTTGACCGGTTCCGCTTGATTCCCCGGCCCCCCGCGCTAGCGTGATTCCTGCGGCAGCGCCGGCAGTTCTCGACATTCCAGCCGGCGCAACAGACGTGCGCTGGAGACCGCCTGGGCCCTGCCGCGGGCCCGTTCCGGGCGGACCGCGCACAGACACCCATGGGGTGAGGAGTCATGTCGGCAGTCGTTTCGCTGATTCCGCTGGTGCTTCTTGGTCTCGGCGTTCTCGTCGTGCTGTTCCTGCTCGCCGGGATCCGGTTCATTCCCAACAACAAGGTGGGCATCGTCGAGATGCGCATCAGCCCGAAGGGCTCGCTGGACAAGGGCGTCATCGCGCTCCACGGCGAGGCCGGCTTCCAGCCGGGGCTGCTGCGCGGCGGTCTCCACTACCTGTTGCCCATCCAGTACGACGTCCACATCGTGCCGCTGGTCACGATCCCGCAGGGCAAGATCGGCTACGTCTATGCCCGCGACGGCCAGATGCTCCCGTCGTCGCAGGTGCTGGGATCCAACTCCGTCGCCACGGACTTCCAGGACGTCACCGAGTTCCTGCAGAAGGGCGGCCAGCGAGGTCCACAGCGCAAGATCGTTCGCGAGGGCATGTATGCATTGAACCTCGCCCAGTTCGTGGTCATCACCGAGGAACGCCTCTACTACCTCCCGCTCGAGAAGGGCGAAGAGGAAGTGTTCCAGCGCATGGCCAAGGTGCTCCGCGAGCGCGAGGGGTTCGCGCCCGTGGTGATCAAGGGCACCGACGACAACATCGGCATCGTCACGGTGCACGACGGCCCGTCGCTGCCGCCGGGCCAGATCATCGCGCCCACGGTCGGCGAGGACGCGTCGATCCGCGAGACCTACCACAACAGCTTCCAGGACCCGGAACGCTTCCTCGCGGCCGGCGGGCTGCGCGGCCGCCAGCTTCAAGTCCTGGTGGAGGGCACGTACTACATCAACCGGCTGTTCGCCACGGTGGAGATGGTCCCGAAGACCGTGGTCGAGGTGGGCAACGTCGGCGTGGTCGTGTCGTACACGGGCGAGGTCGGCGCCGACGTCTCGGGCGCCGAATACAAGCACGGCGAGCTGGTGCTCAAGGGCACGCGCGGCGTGTGGAGCGAGGGGCTCCTGCCCGGCAAGTACGCGTTCAACACGTATGCGGGCAAGTGCATCATGGTCCCGACCACGAACTTCATCTTGAAGTGGACGCGCGGCGAGACGGGATCGCACAAGTACGACGAGAATCTCTCCGAGGTGGCGCTGATCACCAAGGACGCGTTCGAGCCGTCGCTGCCGCTCTCGGTCGTCGTGCACATCGACTACCGGAAGGCGCCGCTCGTGATCCAGCGCTTCGGCGACATCAAGAAGCTGGTCGAGCAGACGCTGGATCCGATGGTGTCGGCGTACTTCAAGAACATCGGGCAGACGCGCACGCTCATCCAGTTGATCCAGGAGCGCAGCGACATCCAGCAGATCGCCGGCCAGCAGATGAAGGAGAAGTTCGGCCAGTACAACCTCGAGCTGCAGGAGGTGCTGATCGGCACGCCCACGTCCGGCGCGCCCGGCGGGCAGATCGAGCAGATCCTGCTCCAGCTGCGCTCGCGGCAGATCGCCACGGAGCAGGTCGAGACCTACAACCGCCAGCAGATGGCGGCGGTGAAGGAGCGCGAGCTGCGTGAGGCCGAAGCGCGGGCCAAGCAGCAGACGAACATCACCGAGTCCGAGCTGTCGATCGTGGTCCAGGCCAACAACGGCAAGGCCGACGTGGCGCGCGCGCAACAGGAGGCGGTGAAGATCCAGACCATCGCCGGGGCCGAGGCCAATCGCATCACGGTGCTGGGCCAGGGCGAGGCCGGCAAGGTGCTGGCGCTCGCCGGTGCGGACGCGCAGCGCGCGGCGCGCGTCGGTGTCGCGCAGGCGCTGGCGATCGAGGAGCAGGTGCGAGCCTACGGCGGCCCGCGGTTCCAGCTCACGCAGATGGTCATGAATCGGTTCTCCGAGGCCATCCAGGCTTCGGGCGTGGACGTGGTGCCGCGCGTCGTGGTGGGCGGCGGCGGCCACGATGGCAACGGCGGCGGCAACGTCACGACCGGGAACGTCATGCAGGCGCTGCTGACGCTGCTGCTCTCGGAGAAGGTCAGTGGCGACGCCACCGCGCCCTCGACGGCACGGAGCGCCGAGGCCGAGGCGATCCGCCGCCAGATCCGCGAAG
>DATLUU010000570.1:0-3167 GCA_035577885.1 Verrucomicrobiia bacterium | reverse complement strand
CTCACGAGTGGCCACGAGATCGAGCACCTGCTCAGCCGTTACTGCGATACGGACAATGGCCGGCTCGCGGTCTACTACTACGTGCAGAACAAGGTGTTCGCGAGCATGTGCCAGGTCACGTGTGCCTGTGGCCTGACACTCGACGTCCCGGGGTCGGGGCGGGGGGATGAACTCGCGAGCTTCATGAAGGTCGGCGATGCGGTCATGCGCCACGGCACGTCCACGGTGCGCCTCGGCATCGCCCACTCGGGGCGCGTGCAGGTGAACGTCTACGACGTCGCCGGCCGCAAGGTGCGCACGCTCGCCGACCGCGTCTTCCCGGCTGGCGAAGCGAAGCTGGTCTGGGACGGCACCGACGACGCCGGCACCAAGGTCGGGCGTGGTGTCTACTTCGTCCGCAGCAGCACGCAACGGGACGCCGGGCGGATCATCGTGCTGAACCGCTGAGGGGGGACGGGATGAGGGGTCGAGGTCTCTGGGTCGCGGGGCTGGCAGGCGCGGTTCTCTGTCTACAGCCGCAGCCTGCCCGCGCGCAGGACGGAGTGGTGGTTCGCAACGTGCAGTTCGTGAAGCAGCTCACCGCCTCACGCGCGCAGCGGTTCGGGACGTCGGCCGGCCCGGACCCGGACACGGTGTACGTCGGCAAGTCGTACACGAACCACACCGGCCCGCAGAACTACTGGAACATCTACACCGGCACCTACCGCCCGGGCACGAGCGCGGCGACGAACGCGCTCTGGGACTGGGACAACACGGTGGGCATCCAGGCGCCCGACTCGCTCATGGGGTGGTGGCCGCTCCACCGGCAGTACAACGCCACCGGCGGCCTGACGCTCACCGACGACCAGCGGCCGTGGTGGTGCCTCGATCACGGCAACCTCGGCAATTACGTCATGAGCCAGCAGCCGTCGGCCGGGCGTACGTTCGGCGTCGTGAGCTATTGGCACGCCGATCCGGGCAATGGCGCCGGCGCGGCGATGATGTGGCCGCCGATCAGCGGCACGCGCTCGGCGTGGTGCGGGCTCCGCCAGCACGGCGACCTGAGCGTCGTCGACGCCGTGACCGGCCAGCCGTTCAACCAGGATTGCGTCCAGTTCCTGCACGACGTCACGGCCACAAGCGGCGGTTCGCCGCAGCGCTTCCCCGGCTACGTCGACCAGGCGGACCAGATGCTCTATCGCGACATCGCGATGACGCCTTCGCAGTCGCTCACGGTGACGTTCAACTACCGCACCCGCATGTCGACAGCCATCAACGTCACGACCGCGACCCGCACCGGCTGGTTCCACGGCGATCCGCTCGCCGTCACCGCCGGGAACTTCGTCTCCAGCAGCGCTGCGGGCGCTAACGCGCCGCAGGACTCGTTCATGGTGTACGTGGGCAGGCCGGTGAACGACGCGGCGTGCGTGTATTCGGACGGCATCACCCGTCCCGTGTACGACAAGCAGCGCCGCTGGTTCTCGGAAGTGATCAAGGCATTCGGCGCCGGTGCGAGCTACTTCGAGATCTTCAGGGCCGCGGGGAACAACCCGGCGGACACGCTCTCCGCGACGCCGTCCTCGGGCCCGATCGTGGTGCCGGCGGCGACGATCAGCAGCGTGCTGGGCGGCGTGGCCGGCAACGTGCGCCTCGTCTTCCGCTGCAAGACCAACCGTGGCTTCGCCGATTCCGATTCGCGCAGCTCGGGCTACGACTCCGCGGGTCGGGGCGCGGTGCTGCTGGACGACGTCGCCATCGACACCGGCTCGGGAGCGAGCGTGATCGGCAACTTCGAGAAGCCGGAGCAGGGCGGCGTGAACGCGATCGACAACCGCTTCCCACTGCCCGCCGGGCTGGCCGTGACCGACGTGTGGCGCACGACCGGCAAGCCCCCGGGCGAGTACTTCCACATGGAGGCATTGTCGAACCTGACCTACAACGACCTCTGTGGTCCGCCGGGCTCCCCCGCGCGCGTGTGCAACATCGGTGGCGTGGTGCTGACCGCGGGCAACCACGACGACGGCGAGAACGCGGGCGACACCCGCTACACCGCGTTCCGCGAGATCTCGCAGCTGTGCGTGTCGCCCACCATCAACCTCATCGGCAACGGTGTGGGCGGCGCGACGCCGAACGCGATGGGTCTCACCAACAGCATCGTGAACGCCAGCGACGACATCGTCCTCGTCTATGACATCTATGCCGGCATGTTCAACCTGGAGTTCACGGGCGAGTCGTGGTCGTTCGGGGTGCAGGCCTATCCCGCGATCATGCCGAACGGCGGCAAGTGCTGGGGCCAGCCCAGATTCCCCGGCAACATCTCATCCAATCCCGAGCCCCAGTGCTTCACGGATTACGAGGGATTCGCAGCGAACGGCATCCCGATCTTCAGCGATCTTCCGCCCGAATCGCTGCGCGTCTTCATTGCGCAGCAGCAGCAGTGCTTCCGCTTCGCCATCTCGCTCGGCTGCAACTCGAACGAGGGCGGCTACTTCGACAACGTGTCGCTGGCGTTCGTCGACCAACCCGGCATCCCGGGACAAGCGAGCGCCACCACCACGGTGAAGCTCGGCACCGTGTCCTCGGACATCTGGCAGTTCGTGAACGACACGTTCCCGGCGAACGAGAGCGGCGGCCTGCCCGGCACCGCCGCGTTCGACACCACGACGGGCTTGATCCGCACGGGCTTGAACACCGCCCAGGCCACGGGCAACGCGCTGCGCTTCGACATCCCCGGCGACTCGAGCGTGGTCTCGGCGGCGAACGCCACGCTCGGCACCGCGGACGACCCCGCACTCAGCAGTGTCCGCGTGGACCTCGTGTTCCGCATCCTGCCCGGGCCGGGCAACTATCGGATCGCCGGTGGCCGCAGCATGGCCCCCGGAGGCAATGTGGTGTTCGGCACGCTGCTCCAGGTCCCGACCAACCAGGCCAACGCCGCGGTCGCGGGCGACGCGTCGTTCTGGGGCCGGTACATCGCCGACCCGGGTCTTGTGTCGCGTGGTACGCACGCGGGCCCCGGTGGCTGGGATCCGCTGACGTGGAACAGCTGTCGCATGGACACGGTGGAGCTGAACATCTTCCCGGTCGGCGGCGCGGTGCCCACGGGCACGGCGCTCACGCCCGGGCGCTACCAGACGACGATCCACGAGAGCGATCCCAAGTTCGCGACGCTCGGCGTGAACAAGTTC
>DATLUU010000569.1:0-2815 GCA_035577885.1 Verrucomicrobiia bacterium | reverse complement strand
CGCGATCGTTCGCGAGGCGCGTCGCCGCGGTGAGCTGCGGCGCGACGTCGTGCTCTCGGCCGCGGCGTACCTCGAGACGACGCAGCCGCCCTCGCGGCCGGTTCCCGCGGTGGGCGATGAGCGCGACCTGATGGTGACCTTCTTCCCCTACTACCGCTGCTACGCCCATGCGCTCGCCGATCCGAGCTGCGTGGAGATGAACCAGCGACTGGAAGCCGCGTGGCAGGGCTGGGCCACGGCGTCGGGGCGCACCTACCGCGGGCCGGTAGGGGTCTGTGAGTACTACAACGTCAGCTGGTTCAAGACGCTCCCGCTCGTCTTCCCGCACGTGATCGCGCGCGACGTCGCGGACGCACGCGCGGCCGGCGCGCGCCTCTTCTCCTACATGCACGTCCCCACCTCGCGCTGGGGGACATGGCGGCTCGATCACCTGGTCCTGAGCGAGGCGCTGTGGGCGCCGGGCTTCGACGTGGACTCGCTGATCGCGGACTACGCCGCGCGGGCCTATCCCGGGTCAGCCGCCGAGGCCCGGTCATTCCATTCCGCGCTCGAGACCGCGACCGCCAACATATTCGCCATCGAGCTGACCGTGGGCGGCGTGTTCGCGGTGGCGGGCCACCCCGAGGGGCGACTCGGCGTGCGCTCGATGCCTCTCTTTCCCTACGCGCACCTGCCCTACACGGCAGCCCCGCGCGATGTGAACGCCGCCCCGGCGTGGAGCGAGGTCACCGCGGCGATGCGCACCGCCCGCACCGCGCTCGATCGTGCGCGGCGGGTGGCGCGCACTCCCGACGAGCGCGCGCGTCTCGACGACGACGCGCGGCGGTTCGAGTACGGAGAGC
This sequence comes from Verrucomicrobiia bacterium, assembly GCA_035577885.1. Taxonomy (GTDB): domain Bacteria; phylum Eisenbacteria; class RBG-16-71-46; order RBG-16-71-46; family RBG-16-71-46; genus JAIOPA01. Next base: position 1,973 of record DATLUU010000569.1, on the reverse strand, counting down.
TGACCTTCGCGCTCTACGACCGGTTGGCGCTGCTCGCGCGCGCGGACCACGGCGAGGCCGGCATCGACGTGCGGCGCGCACTCACCCAGGCCGACTCGATCGCGGCACGGCTCAAGTCGGTGCGCGACTTGGTCCAGGTCGCGGGCACCCACGCCGACGCCGCCGACGGGCTCGAGGCGAGCCACGTCGCGCCCACGCTCACGTACTTCCACTCGCGCTTCGGCGACGCTGGATCGGGCGGCCGCTGACGCCTATTTCCTGCTGGTCGCTCGCTTCGCCGCGGGCTTCGGCTTGCTCTTGCCCTCGAGGTTGAGCAGCACGGCGGCGCGGATCAGCTTCTTCAACGCCGCCTCGTCGATCTTCTCGTCCTCGTGGATGTCGATCGCGCGCCGCGTGCCGCCGCCGAGACTGGAGTTGAACAGGCGGGAAGGATCCTCGAGCGAGGCGCCCTTGGCGAACGTCAGCTTCACCGCCGCCTTGTACGTCTCGCCGGTGCAGATCAACCCGTCGTGCGACCACACCGGAATGTTCCACTTCCACTCCAGGATAACTTCCGAGTCCGCCTACTGGATGAGGGCGCGGACGCGAACGAGGGTCTTCCCCCTCCAATCCGGCAGCTCCTTGACCCTTGCGTCGAACAGCTGGGACGGGGTATCGCCTTTCGTCGCGCTCTTGTTCATGACGTGGACCTCTCGAATGCGTGTGGTCGAGGTTACCAACTGGGAGCCTGGACGCCGAACTGCTTGCCGTACTCGCCGCTCAGCCGCTGCCAGCCCTCGAACTTCATCGCCTCGGGGCCGGCGATGCGGCCGATCGGGTCGCCCGCGAGCAGGTGGTCGAGCACGTCGATGCAGATGTGCCAGCCCGCGGCGCCCCAGGCGATGAAGCGGCGATCGATGTTGATCCAGAGCTTGAGGCGAGTGCCCGTGCCGAGCGGTTCGAGCTGCCACTTGAGGTCGTTGCCCACCCAGGTGTGCTCGAGCCGCTTCCCCGCCTCGGCCACCTTCACCGCGCTGTCGGAGTCGATCGAAGGCGCCCCGACGGTCGAGAGCTTCACCGGCCCCACGGTCGCGAGGCTCCGGTCCGCCTCGTAGGGCGCCCATTCCCGGAGCTGCGCCGGATCGGTCAGCGCCTGCCACACCCGCGTCGGCGCGTGACGAAGCTCGCGGACCATGACCAGTGCCCACTTCTCCCCGCTCTTCTCGACCTCCGCCCCGGTGGCGGGGCCGGGCAGGTAGCTCGTTCCCTTCTTCATCGTGTCCTTCCTTTCGGGCGTGCGCTCTTTCTGCCGCGTCTTCCCGCGGGCGTCCGCTCCATGCGCTCCATGCGCTCCATGCGCTCCAGGTGGCGTTCGAGCGCATCCGCGTGCGCCGCCCAGAAGCGCCGGAACGGCGCGAGCCAGGACTCCAGCTCCATGAAGGCTTCGGGGCGGAGGCGGTAGACCCGGCGCTGCGCGTCGACGCGCGATTCCACGAAGCCCGCCTCGCGCAACACCCGCAGATGTTTCGACACCGAGGGCTGCGGCAGGTCGAGCTGGCGCTCGATCTCGCCGACCGTGCGCTCCGATGCCGCCAGCAGCTGCAGCATGGCGCGGCGGCTCGGCTCGGCGAGGATAGCGAACGTGGTCTCCATGGCTCGTATATTCCCACTTGAGTATATGCCTGTCAAGGCATTTCGTGGACACCCGCCCCGCCGCACGGCAGCAGCGTCCAGCCAACGAAGAAGGGCGGCGGGCCCAAGGCCCACCGCCCTTCGCTTGCCGCGGCGACTCTAGCCGTGCTGCTGCGCCATCTTCGCCATGAACTCCTTCCCCCGCTTCTCCATCTCCTGCGGGGTCAGGTCCTCTACGCGTTCCGCGATCGCCCACTGGTGGCCGAACGGGTCGCGCACGATGCCGTAGTGGTCACCCCAGAACTGGTCGGTGATCGGCATGACTTCCTTCGCGCCCGCGGAGATCGCCTGCTTGAAGAACT
>DATLUU010000568.1:0-5575 GCA_035577885.1 Verrucomicrobiia bacterium | reverse complement strand
ACCGAGACCAAGTACCTGATGCTGCGCCACGCGTTCGAGGTCGAGGGCTGCATGCGCGTGGAGTTGAAGACCAGCTCCACCAACATGAAGTCGCAGGCGGCCATGCGGCGGCTCGGGCTCGTGGAGGAGGGCACGTTCCGCAAGTGGATGTTCAACGAGGACGGCACGCCCCGCGACACCATGTGGTTCAGCTGCATCGACGACGAGTGGCCGGCGATGAAATCGAGGCTGCAGGGGCTGCTGGCGCGAGGCACCATCATCAGGTGAAGTCCGTAGGCTCCGAGCCGGGGCTCGTGGCCAGGCGGAATTGCTGGTGGGTCGGCGCGCCGCGCGGAGCTACACTTCGCGCTGCCCGACTGGGTTCCGGAGGCCCCATGCGGATGCCGGCTGCGCACCTTGCCGCGACGCCGTGCGCGATCCTCATCGCGGCGGTCTTCTCCCTCGCGAGCCTGCCGTTGCGCGCCGCGGCCACGCCCGCGGTGCAGTGGCGCGAGCTGCGCGTGCCGAGACGGACCCTGCACTCGATGGTCTGGGACTCGCGGCGCCAGCGCGTGCTGATGTTCGGCGGCGACGGCAATCAGGACGCCGCGAATCCCCTGCCGGGCGTGTGGCAGCTCGTGACCGGGGCCGATCCACACTGGAAGCCATTCACGGTTGCTGGTGACGGCCCGCCGCCTCGCTCGGGCATGTGCGCGGTGTACGACTCGCTCCGCGATCGCGTGCTGGCGTTCGGCGGCCGGGAAGCCTACGGGGGGCCGGCCTCGAACGACCTCTGGCAGCTCTCGCTGGCGGGTGAGCCCGCGTGGTCGCTGCTCGACGCGAGCGCGGGCGCCACGCCGCCGCCCCGCTGGTCGGCGACGATGGTGCTGGACGCGCAGGACCGGCTGGTGCTCTACGGCGGCGATGGCAACGCGGTCTACGACCCGGATGTCTACCTGCTGCCGCTCGGCGCGCTGCCGCTCGCCTGGCAGGATCTCGCGCTCGCGGGGCCGGGGCCGCGCGCACGCCACGGCGCGGTGTTCTCGCCGATCACCCACCGCATGACCGTGTTCGGCGGTGACCTCGTGACCGGGTTCGACGCGGTGCCGCGTCCCGCGGAGACGTGGGAGCTGGTGCTGGACGATCCGATCCACTGGGTGAAGCGCGCCTCCGCGCCGGGTGACTCCGTGCCCCTCCCCGAGACCGGCGGCGCGTTCGTCGCCGATCGAGCGGGCGACCTCGCCTGGCTGTTCCCCGGCGACCAGGACATCGCCAGCGAAGTCCACGATGCGTCGGTATGGCAGCTCGACCTCGTATCGTCCACCTGGACGCGCGTGCAGAGCGGCGCGGGCGGCCCCAACACGCGGTCGGGCATGGCATCGACGTTCGTGCCCTCGACCGGCGAGGTGCTCGTGCACGGCGGGTACCTCACGGTCTCCGCCGTCGGATTGATCGGCACCAGCGACGGGGACCTGGACACGTGGCGCTTCAAGCCCGGCGATCCCTCGCCGTGGAGCGACGCCGCGCCGGCGCCCCGGAACGCCCTTACCGTCGCGGGCGGAGCGCGCATGCTCTTCGACGAGGTCACGCGCACACTGTTCCGGCACGATGCCCGGGGTGTGTGGACGTGCGACCTCGGGACCGACGCCGCGTGGCGGCTCGACGCCGCGGGCACCGTGAACGCGCCGACCGCCGCAGACCACGTGGATGTGATCGATCCCGTTCGCCGGCGGATGCTCGTGTTCGGGGGCGCGAACGTCGTCGCGAGCCAGCTCTGGTCGTGGCCGCTCGATGGCCCCGGCGCGTGGACCGTGACGCCCATCGCCGGCACGCCGCCCAACGTCGTCCGCGGGATCCAGCGCGCCTACGACTCGCTACAAGACCGTGTGGTCGTGCTCAGCGGCGCCACCGACTCCATGTCGACGCTCGAGCTGGGTGGGGGGACGCCGCACTGGGTGCGGCTGGCCACGCCGGGCGGGCCATCGCCATCACGAACGGAGGCCGCTGTGGCGTTCGATGCGGTGCACGATCGAGTCCTGCTCAGCGGCGGCGTGTACGCAGGATCCGACTACTTCCCCGCTCGCGACCTGTGGACACTCGATCTCTCGGGGACGCCGCAGTGGACGGTTCGCATCCAGGGCTTCGATCCGGGGATCTGGCCGAACCAGGGCATCATGGTCGACCCGGTCCAGGATCGCGTGCTCCTGCTCGGCGGGTTCGGGCAGGGTCTTGGGAACACGATCTATGGCTCCCCGCTCGCGACGCTTTCCGCCTGGACCAACCTGGACCCCGACGACCTGAGCCCGATGTGGGGGCAGGGGGTCGCGTTCTACGATGCCGCCGCACAGCGTGCGCTGTTCTGGAACGGCACGCTGTGGGAGATCACGTGGCCGGGCTCATCCTCGGCGCCGCCCAACGCACCCCAGGCGCGCGGCTTCATGCTCGCCTCACCGCGCCCGAACCCGGCGCGCGACCATGTGACGCTCGTGGTCGAGACGGCGTGGGAGGGCGTGGTGACGCTGGACTTGTTCGACACCGCGGGGCGGCGCGTGGCCGCGACCGCACGAAGCACGGCGACCGCCGGCCTCGCGCGGTTCGACGTGCCCCTTCCGAAGGGACTTGCGCCAGGGGTCTACCTGGTGCGCGCGCGGCAGGATCAGCGCACGGCGCAGGCGAGGCTCGCGGTCACGCGCTGAGCGACCTGCGGGTCCCAAAGTCGCCTCGACAGGGGCGCCGGCTTCGCCCTAGGCTCGGCGGGTCCGACCGGTCTCGAGCCTGAATGTACCGAGCTGCCCATCAACCCCGAATCGCCGCCATGCGTGTGTTCCTTGCCACGTCCCTCGCGGCATCCGCGTTCCTTTCGCGACCCGTCGCCGCCCAGCCGCAGGTCCAGTGGCGCGAGCTGGGTGCGCCGGCGCGGTCCGACGGCGCCATGGTGTGGGACTCCCGCCGCGGTCGCGCGCTCTTGTTCGGCGGCGACGGCGCGTTCTGGGTGCCGTACCGCTCGCCGTGGCAGTTCCTGCGGTCGCCGCGGCCTCACTGGGAGCCGCTCGCGGCCACGCCGGACGGGCCGCCGCTCCGGAGCGGCATGTGTGCGGTCTACGACTCGGTCGGCGATCGCGTGCTGCTCTACGGCGGGCGCGTCACGCTCGACGAGACGGGCACTGACGAGCTCTGGCAGCTTCGATTGGATGGCCAGCCGCGCTGGCTCCAACTCTCCTACGCCGGGAGGCCGTCGCCCCGATACGACGCCACGATGATCCTGGACCGCGACCGCCGGCTCGTCCTGTTCGGCGGCGACGGTGGGGGTGGCGACGACGATGCGGTGTGGCTTCTGCCGCTCGACGCCCCGGCCCTGCAATGGCAGAAGCTCGACGCCTACCAGATCGGGCTCGGACCGGGTCCACGCACCCGGCACGGAGCGGCCTACTCGGCGACCGCGCACTGCATGCTGGTCTTCGGCGGCGAGCAGAGATTGTTCGAGCCGCTGCGCGGGCTCGTCCGATACGCGACCTGTCCGCCGCTCACCTGGAGGTTGTCGCTCGCCACACCCACCCACTGGGAGCCCGCGCTCGCGGACACCTCCGTGCATCCGCTGGCCGAGGTCGCCGGAGCGCTCGTGACCGATGCCACCGGGCGCTATGCGTGGCTGATGCCGGGCGAGCAGGCCTACGGCGTCGATGACCCCACGGACTGGCGATACGACTTCTCGGCGAGCGCGTGGTCTCGAGGGCACCCCGGCTTCGGCGGCCCCGGGAGACGGCCGGGAGCTGCCGCATGCCTCGCGCGCGATGCAGGAGACATCCTGATCCACGGCGGCGCGACGACCCTCTACAATGGCATGGCGGATCTACCGCTCGCCGAAACGTGGGCGCTCGCGGCGGCGTCGGTGCCGGGCTGGGTCGGGCTCTCGAGAATGCCGGGCATCTCCGATCGACCGTGGTTCGACCCGCGCGCGCATTTCGATGACGCCCGGCGGCAGCTGGTGACGTGGACGCGAGAAGGCGTGTGGACCTGCGACGTGGCGACCGACGCGTCGTGGCAACTGCAGCCCATCCCGCCCGGTGACGGTCCGCAGCTGGACGACGCGATGAGCGCGGTCGACCCCGTGCGCAGGCGGCTGCTGGTGTTCGGTGGCGTGGTGTTCACCGGCGGAGGCTATGTCGAGCATGAGGCCGACCGGCTCTGGGCCTGGCCGCTGGATGGTCCGGGCCCGTGGTCGAGCACGGCGATCGCCGGCCCGGTCCCGACCGGCATCCGCAACACCCAGTGCGCGTTCGATGTCGCGCGCGATCGCGTCATCGCGCTGCCGTCGCTGCGCACCCAATGGACCCCGCTGGACACGGTTCCCGTCCTCGAGTGGTCGGGCGACGCGGCCCACTGGGCGAGACTCCCGATCGCGGGGAACCCGCCGGCGCCGCGATCGGATGCGACGCTCATCTTCGACCCGGTTCGCGACCGCATGATCCTGCAGGGCGGCGTGACCGCGTTCGGCGGCGACGGCAACTACGCGAGGGATCTGTGGTCGTTGTCGCTTGGCGGCATACCGCGGTGGGAGCTCGAGATCTCCTCACCACACGAATACAAGCAGGCGGCCCGATCCGGGCTCGCCGTGGATCCCACGTTGGATCGCCTGCTGCTCGTCGGCGGCGTGGGGCTCACGGCGTTCGGTCTCGGCCCGCACAACGTGATCCAGACCACGTCATTCGATGACCCCGCGGTATGGGAGGATCTCGACCCCACGGGTCGCAGTCCGATGGACGGCGGCGGGCCGCTGGCATTCGACGCCGCCGCGGATCGCATGGTCTGGTGGAACGGCCGCCAGCTCTGGGAGATCACCTGGCCGTTCGACACGCCGCCACCGTACGGCGCCGCGGTCGTGAAGGCCGACGCCGGCGGCGTGAACATCCGCTGGCCCGGCGAGCCGACCGGCCCCTATTCCGCCGACGTGGACCGCAGCACCGACGGCGGTCGGACCTGGGCGCGACTCCGGAGCGTGGTTCCCGAGGCCGATGGCGCACTCGCGTTCACGGACTCCACACCGCCCCCCGGCGGCCAGGCCGTCTATCGCGCGACGATCCAGCGCTCGGGTGCGACGCGCGTCCTCGGCACCGCTTCGACGCTCCTCGGCGCCACGACGCCCGCGACGCTCACGCTCGTCGCCCCGCGTCCGAATCCCGCGCGCGACGACGTCGTGCTCGAGCTGGCCATGCCGGCGGACGCCACCGTCACGTTCGAGCTGTACGACGTCACCGGCCGGCTTGCCGCGCCGGCGCTGCGCCGCACGATGCCGGCCGGGACCAGCGTGTTCACCGCGCCGCTCGCGCGCGGGCTCCGGCCCGGCCTCTACATGCTCCACACCAGCAATAACCACCAGAACGTGAACGCGAGATTGTTCATGGTGCGTTAAAATCACCCGCTCACACGGATCAAATGCCCAAACGCGCGGATTACAGGTTCGATTGACCGCACACCGCGGCGCTCACGAACTCCGGCATCAGGCGTGGCAGCCAGTGGCCGACGCGCGGCACGATCTGTATGCGCGCGGCGGGCACGGCGCGCCGGAGCCAGTCGACGTGGCGGTCGGGCGGCGTCA
>DATLUU010000567.1:0-6268 GCA_035577885.1 Verrucomicrobiia bacterium | reverse complement strand
CCGAACCAGCGCCCGGCCCTGGCGCCGCTGTTCGTGTCCGCCGCCGAGGACCACACGAACGAGTGCAGGGCCACGGTGTCGTCGGCCGCGCTCTGGAAGACGATGTTCTGGAAGCGCGGCGGCTCCACCTCGTCGTCGAAGCGCGCCAGCGGCCCGGACCACACGCCGATCCACTTGTAGCCGAGCGGGTCCACGAGCGCGCCGGTCCCCTGGCCGGTGCTGGCGAACGTCGTGTCACAGCCGCGGCAGACATCGGTCGCGGGCCAGTTCCGCCACACGCCATCGCGCAACCGCGCCACGCCCTGTTGGTCGTAGCAAGCATAGGTGCTGCCGTTCGCCCAGAAGATGTTGAACGTCTGGTTGCCGACCGGTCCCGTGGGTAGGTGCGGCGTCCAGTCCGCCCCGCCCTGCGGATCCGGCGCGGCCTTGAGCGCTCCCGGCGCCGCCAGCGAGAACGCCGTCGGCGAGAACGCGAACACGACGCCGTCCGGATCCATGCCCACCTCGAGCCCGAGGGCGTCGGGGTTGTCCGTCGACGGCGAGCCGGGCAGCAGATCCCAGCCGCCACTGAAGCGCCGCTTCCACACGCCGCCGTTGATCGACGGCGTGAACACGGTGGTGCAGAGGATGGCGCCGAAGTCGTCGCGCACCCGCCGCACCTGCGGGTTCCCTGCCGGGAACTCGGCGAACCACGAGGCGAGGGCCGGGTTCCAGGTGAAGCTCGTCTGCACGGGGCTGCCGTTGACGTTCCTCCCGGTCGCGGCGACGGTCACGTTGTGGCCGTCCGTGGCGAGGCTCGTGGCGTTGGGACCGAGCGCCGGCAGCCCGGCGTTGATCTGCGTCCACATCCTCAGGCGCTGCGACTTCTGCGCGATGTACACGCCGGCCGGTGTCGCCACGAACATGGTGTCCCCGGTGAAGCCGATGCCGTTGATCTGGTCGCTCGCGAACGGCGACACCGTGCCACGATCGGGGATCGAGCCCGCGAGCACGCTGCCGTTCCAGAGCGCGAGCCCGCGCGTGGTGCCGATCCACACCGTATCGCCCTGCGCGCGCATGACCAGCGCGGTGTCCGAGGGCAGGCCGTCGAATTCGTTGATGAGCGACCAGCGCCCGTCGCGATCCAGCCGGCTCACGCCCTTGCCGATCACGGCGACGAACAGGTTGCCCGAGCGGTCGAAGGTGATCGCCTGCAGGATGTTCCCCGCGAGCCCACTCGGCTCGCGCGTGATCGACGACCACGAGTCGGTGGCGCGGGAATAGCGCAGCAGGCCCGCCTCCCCCGTGGCGACCCACACCGTGTCGCGCAGCGCGATCATGTCCCGGCACGTCTGCGCGTGCAGGTACGTGTTCCAGGCGCGGTTGTCGAACTGCGCCGACGCGGCTCGCGGCAGGAGGCAGAGCGCGGGGAGCAGGAGCGAAGAGGCGAGACGTGCGACTCGTTGCATGCGACTACTCCAGGCGGCCGAACAGGTCCAGGAAGCGGAGCTTCCACACCAACCACGCGGCCTCCATGATGATGCGCCGGTTCATCTTCGAGGTGCCAGCGCGCCGATCCACGAACACGATCGGGATCTCCTTGATCCGGAATCCGCGTTTCCAGGCGCGGAACGACATCTCGATCTGGAACCCATAGCCCTCGGTGCGCACGCGGTCCAGCCGGATGCCCTCCAGCGCCCGGCGGCGGAAGCACTTGAACCCGCCGGTCGCGTCCACGACCGGCATGCCGGTGATGATGCGCGTGTAGAGGTTCGCCGAGAACGACAGGATGAGGCGAGACAGGGGCCAGTTGACCACGGTGACGCCGTGCAGGTAGCGCGAGCCGAGCACGATGTCGGCGTCCTTCACCGCCTCGAGGAAGTCGACGATCGCGGCCGGGTCGTGCGAGAAATCCGCGTCCATCTCGAAGATGAGCTCGGCGCCGTTCGCGAGCGCGTAGCGAAAGCCGTCGCGGTACGCCGAGCCGAGCCCCATCTTGCCCGGCCGCTGGATCAGGTGCACGCGCGCGTCCTTCGCCTGCCACGCCTTCACCCGCTCGGCCGTGCCGTCCGGCGAGCCGTCGTCCACGACCAGCACGTCGAGACCGTGGGGCAGGCCGAGCAGCCGCTCGAGCAGGGGCCCGATGTTCTCGCTCTCGTTGTACGTGGGCACGATCACCAGCTTGTCCATCAGGGCGTCGCCCCCGACGCCGGCTGGCTCTTGAGGAGCGGCGCCGGACGGCGCCCGAGCCACGCGCCCACGCCGAGCAGGACCAGCGACAGGAACGCGCACACGATCGACGTCCACAGGCCGGCCTTGAACGCGCCCGACTCGAACTTGAACACCACCGTGTGCTGCCCCGCGGGCACCGCGACCGCGCGCAGCGCGTGGTCGGCGCGCAGCAGCGTCTCGCGCTTGCCGTCCACGGTCACCTTCCAGTCCGGATAGTAGAGGTCCGCGAGCCTCAGCACCGCCGGCCGGCGCGCGTTCACCTCCACCTCGACGTCGTGGAGCTTGTAGGTCGTCACCCGCGCCGTGCCCACCGAGTCGGGCGCGCCTGCGGGCACGCCCGGGTCGCGGTCGAGCCAGGTGAACGTCGCCGGGTTGTGCGCCACCGCGGTCACCGAGTCGAGCACCGAGCGCCCGGCGTCGGGCTCGCGCGCCCAGTCGCCGACCAGCGTCGCGCGCGGCAGGCTCAACGCGAACTCGTACACCGCGCCCGCCTCACCGCTGTGCACGAGCTTCAGCGTCTGATACCAGCCGCCCGGCAGGTCGGTGGGCGCCACCGGCCGCGAGAACATCCAGTAGCGGGCGTTCAGGAGCGCCAGCCACGGCAGCTGGTAGAGCGAGTTCGCGTCCATGAGGTCCTGGAACAGCTTCGTCTTCGCCGAGTGGCGGCCGCCGACCGTGGAGATGCCGAAGCCGGACATGCGGTTGTCCATGAACAGCTCCGGCTCGATGCAGAACACGCGCGCCTCGCCCGGCGGCGCCACCTTCTCCAGGAACTCGATGACGTCGTCCCGGCCGGTGTCCAGGTCGCGCGTGCGCGCATCGCCGATCGTGGGCAGCATCACCGCGCGGCTCACCGGCCACAGCTCGACGAGCAGCAGCAGCAGCGCCGCGATCGAGGCGACCGCCACCGGGAACTTGCCGCGGCGCGCGAACCAGGTCATGCCCACGATCACGAGGCCGAGGAACGCGACCTTGCCGAGGTCACCGGAGAACGCGGCGAACGCGGCGCGCGCCGCCTCGGCGCTGAAGCGCGGCTGGTGGGCGAGCGCCATGCTCACGTACCAGCCGCGCGCGGACTCGGCGCCGAACAGCGCGAACAGCCCGAGCACGCCCAGCGCTGCGGCCGCGCCGAGGAGCAGCTGGTCGACCCGGTCCATCTTCCCGCGCGACTCGCCCACCCGCACGAGCAGGCCCCAGCCCCACGCCGCCGCCATCGCGAACGCGAGCTGGAACAACACCAGCACCATGACCGGGATGCGGAACTTGTTGAAGAACGGCAGGTGGTCGTAGAGGAGGCCGTAGAGCGGGAAGTTCTTCCCCAGGGACACCAGCAGCGCGAACAGCGCCAGCACGCCGGCGAAGATGCGCGCCGCCAGGTCGCCGCCGCCGCCCGCCGCGAAACCCACCACGGCGAGCAGCACCACGATCACGCCGAGGTAGCCGTTCGGGTAGTCGGTGAACGGCATCCCGCCCCAGTAGGTGGCGCCGCCGAAGCCGACGAAGTTCGGGAACACGATGCTCGGCACCTCGTAGATCGACATGCTCCACGATGTCGCGTATTCGAACGGCGCGCCGCCGCCCGCGGAGGACCCGCGCATCGAGTAGCGGGCGTAGTCGCGCAGCGGCAGGTTGTAGACGCCGGCGATGCCGAACGCGAGCGCGGTGGCGCCGAGCAGGGCCCCGGAGCGGATCGCGAGCTTCACCAGCTCCTCCGGCTGGCGCGCCACGAGCGCCAGCTTGACCACCACGTAGAACGCGATCGCGATCCAGGTGTAGAAGCAGATCTGCACGTGCCCGCGCAGGAACTGGAAGCCGCCCGCGAGCGCCAGCCAGCCGAGCTCGGTGAGCGTGCCCTTCCTGAGCCAGCGTGCGGCGAGCCAGAGCATGAGCGGGATGTAGGCCGAGTCCACGAGCTGGCTGCCGTGGCCGTGGGCGCCCACCGCGACCAGGTTCGGCTGGAACACGAACGCCGCCGCGCCGATCAGCGCGCCCTCCGGGCGCGCCCCCCATTCCCGGGCGAGCAGGTAGGCGAAGAGCCCGGCGAGGAAGTAGTAAAGGAGGAGCCACGTCAGCTCGGGGAGCGGCAGCAGCTTCTGCAGCAGCGCCACCGGCCAGTCCGGCGGGTAGATGAGCGGGTTGTAGGCGCCCGAGCCGAACGACGGCATGCCGAGGAACACGAACGGGTTCCACAGCGGGTAGACGTGCTCCTTCCACAGCGAGTGTTCGCCGATGCGCACGAAGCCCGCCGGTGCGGTCGCGTCCGGCGACACGAACGTGCGGCCCTCGAGCGAGACGTCGTGGAAGAACACCAGCGTCAACAATGCGAGCAGGACTGCGGCCCAGGGCGTGGTGAGGGTGAAGCCCCGCGGCTGCTTCGCGGGCTCGGCGCGGCGGCTCGGGCTCGGGCTCACCGGATCACGCCGCAGCGAGGCGCCGCTCGATCTCGGCCACCATGCGCTCGCTGAGCGCGCCCCAATCGTGCGGCCGGGCGAGCGCGCGCCGCCGCTCGGCGTCGGGCGCGGCGTCGAGCACGCGCTCGAGCCCTGCCTCCCAACCGGCGTCGTCCGCGGCGAACAGCAGGTCCGGCGGCGAGGGCGAGAGGTCCAGGAGCGGCGTGGTGAGCACCGGCCGCCCGGCGGCCAGGTACTGGTAGACCTTGTTCGGGTTGATGCCCTGGACGTATGGATCGCTCGCTCGGAACGGGATCAGGCCCACATCCAGGCCCTGCATGTAGGCGGGGACGTCCTCGTAGGGCCTGGGACCCAGCACGGCCACGCCCTCGCGGCGGCTGAACTCGGCCACGGCATCGCGGGTGGCCGGCGAGCCGGGACCTATCAATACCAGCGTGCCCCCGCGCCGGTTCCGGCGCAGCGTCTCCAGCACGTCGAAATCGAGGAAGTGCGAGAGCAGGCCGACGTAGCCGATGCGGGGCCGGGGCAGCGCCGCCAGATCGGGCGGCGTGGCGCGGGGTGGCTCGAAGTGCGCCGTCTCCACTCCGTTGCCGAGCAGGATCAAGGGGCGGTCGGTCTCCGAGGCCAGCTTGCGACGGTAGTATTCCGAGACGACGAACACCCCCTGCGCCTGCGCCAGGGTACGGCGCAGGTAGGGTTCCGCCCACGGCGGCGTGGCCGAGAACTGCAGGGGGTGGTCGTTGAAATCGTAGAGTAACAGCTTCTTGGGAAGCCGCGAAAGCAGCGCCGGGGCATAGATGTTGGAGGCCATCACCACCGGCCTGGGATCGATCCCGAGCCGCCGGATCATGCGGTTCAGGTAGCGCTCCGCCCCCCACTCCACGAGCGCGCGTCCCGGTGGCAGGGAGGTGAGCGCGTTGTAGAGCGGGCTCGTGGTGCCGGGTTTCAGGAACGGCACCGTGAACACGGTGACGCGTCCCTCCTGCCGCGGCGTCCACGGGTCGTTCGCGCCCGCGGCCGGCGGCTGCGCGAAGAACACGCGCCAGCGCTCGGGGAAGCGCGACAGCAGGAACTGCTTGCGGGTGCGGAAATACCCCCAGCGCACCTCGGAGAGGACGAGCAGGTCCAAGCGGTCAGCCGGCGACGAGCGTGCTCTCGAAGTTCGCCACCGCGTCGACGTAGCCCAGGTGCCGGCCGGCCGAGCGCGAGGGATCCGCGGGCCGCTCGAGCACGCGCGGGTCGCGCGCGACGTAGTGCTGTGACCACGCCTCGAGCGACAGCCAGCGCCAGACCTGGAGCCCGATGTCCCGCCGCCCGGCGAGGTAGTCCTCGACCGCCGCCGCGACCGTGTCCGCGTCGACCCAGTCGAGGAACGGGCCCTTGCGCGCGAGCCGGCGCCGGAGCTCGCCCGCGTAGCGTCCGCGCAGCCACAGGTCGCTCGGCGTCTCGAAGCCCATCTTGTCGCGGCGCTCGAGCACGGTGCGCGGCACGCGGTCGCCGAGCGCGCGGCGCGCGATCGCCTTCGTGGTCGCGCCGTCCAGGCGCTCGCCGTCGGGGAGCGCGAACGCGAACTCCACGAGCCGGTAGTCGAGGAACGGCAGGCGCGTCTCGATGCCGAACGCCATGCTGCTCCGGTCCTCGTAGCG
>DATLUU010000566.1:0-3803 GCA_035577885.1 Verrucomicrobiia bacterium | reverse complement strand
GCGGCCGCGCGCTCAAGTTCTATGCGTCGGTGCGGCTCGACATCCGGCGCATCCAGACACTCAAGGAAGGCGAGACCGCGGTCGGCAACCGCACCAAGGTGAAGGTGGTGAAGAACAAGGTCGCCGCACCATTCCGCGAGGCCGAGTTCGACATCCTCTACAACGAAGGCATCTCGCGCGAGGGCGAGCTGATCGACTTCGCCGTCGACAAGGGCGTGATCAGCAAGGCCGGCACGTGGTTCAGCTTCGGCGAGGAGCGCCTGGGCCAGGGCCGCGAGAACACGCGCATGTTCTTGAAGGAGCACGCCGACATCCGCGCCAAGATCGAGGCCAAGGTGCTGCCGATGCTGGGGCTCAAGGTGCCGGCGGTCCAGGCGTCGACGAACGGCGCGCCGCCCGAGGTCGCCAAGGCCCCCGGCGCGCCGGGCATCACGCCGGCGAAGGCCGTGGCGGTGCCGAGCATGGCGGAGCGGAAGAAGTAATCACGCGACGGCGGGGCGGAGAGATCCTCCGCCCCGCTCGCGCCTCAGCCCCGCGGAGGGGCCCATGTCCGACGTGAGCACACCGTGCCGCGAAGCCGCGCTCAAGCTGCTCGAGCGCACCCGGCGCACGCGCCGCGACCTCGAGCGCCGGCTGAAGGAGAAGGACTTCGACGCCGCGACGATCGCCGCGACGCTCGATCGCCTCGCCGAGGTCGGGCTCATCGACGACGTCGAGTTCGCGCGCGCCTGGCTCGCGGGACGCTGGGGACGCAAACCGTCCGGCTGGCGGCGGCTCGTGCAGGAGCTGCGGGCGAAGGGCATTTCGGAGGAGGACGCGGAAAGAGCGCGCGAGCTGCTGAGCGAGCGCGGCAGTGCGCCCGATGAGGTCGGGAGTGCGGCGAAGCTGGTCGCGCAGGCTCGCAAGCGTTACGCGCGCCTCGAGCCGCAGGCGCAGCGGCAGCGACTCTACGCGCTGCTCGCGCGGCGCGGTTACGACAGCGACGTCATCCGTCGCGCGCTGGAGCTCAAGGAGCCGCTGGAGAGCGGCGCGGAAGGCTGAGGCTAACGGCCCATCCGCTTCACCCACGCCAGCACCGCGCCGACGCCCTGCTCGCAGACGTCGTGCCCGCACGGCGGCCCGACGTTGGTGACGATCACCACCGCCCGGTCGCGCGCCGGCTGGATGAGCATGCGCGCGTAGAACGTTCCCGCGGTGCCGTCGTGGAACAACACCGGTTGCGCGGAATCGCCGGGCAGCACCTGCCAGCCCATGGCGTAGCCGGGGGAAGCCTTGTCGGGATCGTCGTGCAGCCGATGCCAGGTCGCGGCTTCGAGCGCCGGCCGCGTCGCGCGCCCCTTCGCGCCGTCCAGCTGGAACGCGACGTAGCGCGCGAGATCGCTGATCGAGGCGTTCAAGTCGCCGCCCGGGCCGAGCACGGCGCCGAGGTGGTACGTGGGCTTGAGCGGCTCGGGCTCGATGCCGGTGCTGTCCGCGCAGCGATGGCCGCGCGGAGCGTCGCGGTGGGTCTCGGAGGGCCAGCCGGTCCCGGAGTGGGTCATCGCCAGCGGCTCGAACACCAGCTCGCGCACCAGCCGCTCCCACGTCTTGCCGGTGGTTCGCTCCGCCATGGCCGCGGCGAGCGTGTAGCCGGCGTTCGAGTAGTCGTAGGGCTGGTTCGGGTCGTGCTCGGGCGCCAGCTCCAGCACGAGTCGTGCGAACGCCGCGCGCGTCTGGACCGGATCCTGCCCCAGCGCGTTGAGCGCGACCAGCGTGTCGTCGCCCACGTGCTCGAACGCCGGGATCTGGCCGCGATGCGTGAGCAGCTGGTCGAGCCGGACGTGGCGATAGACCGGCAGCATGTCCGACATCATCTCGGGGAACACGTCCGTGAGCGTCGTGCTCCACTCGAGCTTGTGCTTCTCCACCAGCCGCGCGATCGCGAGCGCGACCATCGACTTGGTGCACGAGCCGATGTGCATCGGGTCATCGATGCCGAGCGGCCGGCCGGCGCCGGCCACGGTGACGCCGGCGGCGCCGATCGCCACCAGTTGGCCGCGCTCGACGACGGCGGCCGCCAAGCCGGGGACGCCGCGCGCCAGGCGAAGCGAGTCGAGCATCGCGTCCAGGCGCAGCACGCTGTCGACGGCGGCGCTCGCGTTCTTCGGCGGCGCGGCGGGGCGCGCGGCGACGAGCGGCAGGGTGAGCACCAGCGCACAGGCAGCCAGCGTGACACGGCGGCGCCGCGGCGGGGTGGGCATCACGGGATGCTGCCACACCGGGACGCGGCGCGCAGGAGGATGGCGAAGCGGCTCATTCACTCGGACGACTGCCCTTGCCCGGTCCGGTGGATGGATGCCGGGCGCGTGGCACGGCACACGCGCGAAGCTAGCAGAGGTCCGAGAGTCGGAGCCATTGGATCCGCGCGGCATCGGCTGACGCAGCCACGCCTTTCCGCTATCTTTCCGCGGCTTGCAGCCTGTGCCCGCGAGCATTCCGAGGTCGTTCCTCGGCGCGGGCCGTCCCCGATGGGAGACCGGATGTCCCCGACCAGTTCGCTGAAAACCGGCGCCGAGCTGCGCCGCGCGTTCCTCGATTTCTTCGTGCGGAACGGACACACCGAGGTGCCCTCCTCGCCGCTCGTCCCACACGGCGACCCGACGCTCATGTTCACCACGGCCGGCATGGTGCAGTTCAAGCCCTACTACTCGGCCACCGGGGACGTGCCGTACACGCGCGCGACGTCGGTGCAGAAGTGCCTGCGGCTCACCGACCTCGACAACGTCGGGCTCACCCCTCGTCACGACACGTTCTTCGAGATGCTGGGCAACTTCTCGTTCGGGCCGCGTGCCAAGGGCGCGTATTTCAAGGATGAGGCGACCGCCTACGCGTGGCACTTCGTCACCAAGGTGCTGGGGCTGCCGAAGGAGCGGCTCCACGTCTCGATCTTCGAGGGCGAGGGCAAGCTCCCGCGCGACGACGAGGCGGCGGCGCTGTGGAAGAAGCTGGGTGTCGCCGGCGATCACATCGTGGCGCTCGGCCGGAAGGACAACTTCTGGGGTCCCGCCGGCGGCGCGGGCGCGTGCGGCCCGTGCAGCGAGATCTATTTCGACCTTGGCGAACGCCGGCCGGAGTATCTCCCGAAAGACGCCTTCTGGGGCGAGAAGCCGGGCGACCCCGGCGATCGCTACATGGAGTTCTGGAACCTGGTCTTCCCGCAGTTCGACGCCAGCCCGGACGGCACGCTCGCCGAGCTCCCGAACCCGGGCATCGACACCGGCATGGGGATCGAGCGGCTGGCGTTGATCCTCCAGGACCGCAGCACCATCTTCGAGACCGACCTGTTCGCGCCGCTCGTGGACGCGGTGCTGGCGAAGTCGAAGCTCACGACCGCCACGCGCCAGTCGGCGACGCGCGACGCACGCATCATCGCCGACCACGTGCGCGCGCTGGCGTTCGCGATCTCGGAGGGCGCACTGCCGGGGAACGAGGGCGCGGGCTACGTGCTGCGCCGGCTGCTCCGGCGCGCGGTGACGCGCGGGCGATCGAAGCAGGGGCTCTCGCTCCACGGCACGTTCCTCGCCGACGTCGCCCGGCTCGCGATCGAGCGCTTCGGCGGCCACTACCGCGAACTCGAGCTCCACCGTGACCGCATCCTGAGATTGCTCGAGCAGGAGGAGTCCGGCTTCGGGCAGACGTACGAGCAAGGGATGGAGCGGCTCGAGCGGCTGCTCGCGCAGGGCGGGAAGACGATCCCCGGCGGCGAGGCGTTCGCGCTCCACGACACGTACGGCTTCCCGATCGAGCTGACGCAGGAGATCGCG
>DATLUU010000565.1:0-3260 GCA_035577885.1 Verrucomicrobiia bacterium | reverse complement strand
GTGCGCGCGGCGCTCGAGCACTACGCGGCGATCGGCGACGGCGATGCGATCGAGCTGGACGCGCGCGCGGCCGCCGAGCTGGTGCGCGCCTGGGTCGAGGAGATCGACCACGCCGTCCCCGCCTCAGCTGAGACTGCTGTCTCCAAGCGCTGAGCTGCTTGGTGCCGCAGGCGTACTACCGTCTTGACCGTTTAGCGGCACCTGCGACTCACGCAAGGCGCGGGGGGACGGTCATTCGCCTTCGGCGAATGCCCCCCGCGCCTTGCCCACATGCTCGCAGGTGCGCGCATCGCTACCCGGCACGAACGGGTCCTGCTCCCACGCGGCGACCGCGCGAAACAGCGCCGGGGGGGGAAGTTCAACGCCCGCTCGGGCCGGGTAGTGGTGTACGCGCCCGCGAGCATGTGGGCGGAGCGCAGGGGGCATTCGCCGAAGGCGAATGAACGTCCCCCTGCGCTCCGCGTGACCCGCAGGTGCAACTAAACGGTCAAGACGGTAGAACGCCCTGCGGCACCAACTCGGCCTGCGCGGTCTCAATGTTGCGTCGTGTCGGGCGCTGACGACGGCGGCGGGCTCGGCGGCTTCGGCTTGCCGAACAGGTTCTTGAACAGGTCCTTCGCCTCGCGCGCGAGCGAATCCCGCGTGGACTTGCTGTTCAGGTCGAGTGCCGGCTTGGTCGAGTCCTTCGGGGCTCCGAGCTGCTGCATCAGCGCCTGGTGCGCGGCCTCCTTCGCGTCGGCCTCGAGCTTCTTGCCCTGCTGCGTGAGCGCATCGGATACCTTGCCGGCGAGGCGGGCCTGGATCGCCTTCGTGTCCAGCGACACGCGCGGCGATGTCGTGCTGCCGGAGACGTGCAGGTCCAGGAGCACGCGGCCCTGCGGATCCGCGAGCGCGCCGGCGGCGAGCGCGGCGTCGGCACCCAGTGACTTCACCACGTCGGGCGGCAGCGTCACGCTCACGGCGTAGTCGAGCGAGCCGTCGAAGCCCATCGCGCCGGCGAGCTTCCAGTCGCCCGCCGGGCCGCTCAGCTTCACCGGGTTGCTGATGATGCGGCCGTTCTCCACGCGCATCGGCAGCTCGAGCGTCTTGAAGTCGACCTGCTTCAGCTTCGGCACCTTCACGAGCTGCGCGATCGCCTCGAGCGCGGGGCCGGGGCCGAGGCGGCCGTCGGTGAGCGCCGCGAGCCCGACCAGTGTCAGGTTCTGCTTGATATCGTTCGGCGTCTGGCCCGCACCCGAGAAGTCGAGCTTGGTGTTGAGCGTGCCCGCGAGCAGGTTCCGGGCCGGCGTCCATGCCGAGAGCAGCGCGTCGGCCTTCACCGAGTCGATCACGGCCTTGACCGCGTACCCGGGCTTGCGCGTGTCCGAGAGATCGAACTTCGCAGCGCCGGTCACCGTGCCGCCGTAGCCCTGGAGCGAGAACTTCGGCGATTCGAGCAGCGCCGGCTCGAGCTTGACGTCGGCGGTGACGGCGGCGACGTCGAGCTTGCCCTGCTTCAGCCGGTCGATCGACACCTTGCCGCTGCCGTGCGCGTTGGGCAGGAACGGCGCGCCGGGGGTCACGGGCAGCAGCTCGGCGAGGTCGAGGTAGGGCGAGCGGAAGGTGAAGTCCACGTCGGCGGGCGGCACCTTGCCGGGCGTCGCCATGAGCGCCAGCGGCCGCGTGACGTTGGCGTCGAGCGTGTAGGACGACTGCCCGGCGCGCGCGGTGAGCGACTTCACCGTGGCGCGCGCGGGCGAGAACTCGACCCTGCCATTCACGCCCTCGACCTTCTTCGGCAGCCCCGCGCCCTCCACGCTCACGTCGTGCAGGTCGGCGCTGCCGCCCAAGACCATCGTGCCCGCGTCCTTCGCACGGCCGCGGCCGCTCACGTCCACGACCGCGTGACCGCCGACCTTCGTGTCCTTGGGCGCGAACATCGGCGCCACCGCGGCGAGGTCGAGGTTGCCGCGCACGGCGAAGTCCACCATGGGATCTGCGAAGTGCCACGCGGTGAGCCGCGCCGAGACGGGCTGGCCGGACACGGTGGCGCGCAGGTCGGGGATCGTGAGCGTGTCCGGCCGGAAGAAGGCGCCGAGCTGAAGCCCGCTCACCTCCGCCGGCGCGCCCGCGTAGCGGAACGCACCGTCTTTCATCGACAGCACGCCGGTCACCACGGGCTGCGCGCCGGGGGCGGCGCTGCCGCGCAGGGCGAGATCGAACGCCAGCCGCCCGCTTCCCGAGAGTCCCTTCACCGCCTTCGCGTCCGCCACCGAGACGAACGACAGCACCTGCGCCAGGTCCACGTTCTCGGCGCGGGCCTTCAAGTCGTAGCGCGCACGCGGGCCGACGCTGTCGATCAGCCCCGAGCAGGCGAGTCGCGTGGGTCCCAGGTCGAGCGCCAGCGACTCGAGTGCGAGCCGCTGCGTGGGCGCGTCGAACTTGCCCTGGTGCGTGATGTGCCAGTCGAGCTTCGAGAGCCCCTGGTTGAGATCGCTCAGGCGTGCGGCTGCGAGCGACCCGTACGCGAGGTGCGAGATGTCGGTCTCGCCCGCGGTGGCGATGCGTGCGCCACCCTGCTCGGCGCTCAGCGACATGCGCGCGTCGACCGTGAACGCGGTGCGCTTGGAGGCGCGCAGGTCGTCCACGAGCACGCTGCCGTTCTTCACCCGGAACTCGCTGATGGCGATGTCCATGGGCGGCGGCCCGGCCTTCGCCGGCGGCGCGGGCGCCGCACCGAGCCCCTCGAAGTTCGTGTGCCCGTCGGCGCCCAGCATCAGGTGAAGTCCGGGGCTGTCGAGTGTCAGCCGCCTCACCACCACCCGGTGCGCGAACAGCGCCAGCGCATCCACGTCGAGCTGGACCGCGCCCACCGAGCACGCGGTGCCGTTGCTGAACCCGCCGGGCTCCGCCATCTCGAAGCGCTGGACCGCGAGCCGCACCGGCGGCCAGAGCGAGATCGACACGCGATCGAAGCGCACGTCGCGCGCGAGGGTCTTGGCGAGCTGGTCGCGCACGACCTGCGTCGCCCGCGCCGACGGCAGGAGGATCGCGAGCGCCGCCCAGGCGAGGAGGACCAGCACGATCGGCGTGGCCACGAGCCACACCCAGAGCGGGGGGCGGCGGGTCGAGGGCATCGGGCTCTCCCATGTCCGTGGGATGACAACGGTCTCCGCCCATCATGCCATAGCTGCTAAGGTTGGCGTCCCATCCGGCCGACGCTAAGGTCGATGCCCATGCCCACGCCCACCCCGGATATCAAGCCCGAAGCCAGCGCGAAC
>DATLUU010000564.1:0-3725 GCA_035577885.1 Verrucomicrobiia bacterium | reverse complement strand
CTCGAGCTGTCCTCCGGCTTACGTTGGGATGCTGGAAAATCAGCATGCCGGCGACCTTCACCCTGGAGTCGATCATGAAGCCTGTCTTCACGATGCTGCTGCTGGTGATGCTGAGCGCCGTCCCCGCCGACGGCTGTGCCGCGCCGTCCGCGAGCGCGCCCGTGTCCGCGCTGTCCGACGACATCCGCGAGCTGATCGAGTCGGCGCGCGGCGCGCCGGCACCCCTGTGCGCGTGCGCGGCGGGAGCGGTGCTGAACCACTGGGGCTCGTACAACGCACCGGCGTCGCCGCTCGGGCGATCCATCGGAGGGCCCGGTCGCGGTCGGCGCTCGCTCTCGGACGAGGACGTGCGCTTCCTGCTCTCGAGCCTCGACACGCCCGACCCGTGCGTGCGCGAGCTGGCCGTTCGCATCGTCGCGAGCGACGACCGCGAGGAGGTCGTGACCGGGCTCGTGACGCGCCTCGGCGCTGCCGACTCGTCGCTGCGCATCACCGCGGCGCTCGGGCTCGGGATCGCGACCCCCGAGAAGGCGGTCGACCCGCTGATCCGCGCGCTGCGCGACGACGCCGCCAGCGTCCGCGCCAACGCGGTATGGGCGCTGGGAAGGATCGAGGACATGCGCGCGGTGGGCCCCGCGACCCAGGTGCTCGCCGATCGATCGCCACTCGTTCGCGAGGCGGCGGCGGGAACACTCGGGCACCTGGAGGCGAAGTCCGCTGTCGCCGACCTGCTGCGCCTGTTGAAGAGCGATCGCGTCGCCTCCGTCCGCCGCACGGCGGCCTGGGCCGTCACCACGATGGGAGCCGAGGATGCGGCCCAGGACCTCGCGAGCGCGCTGGCAAAGGATACCGACGCGAGCGTGCGCGAGATGTGCGCGTGGGGGCTCGGGAATCTCGAGCGCGGGAGCACGACCACGGGTGCTCTGTTGTCGGCTGCAAAGCGCGATGAGAGCGCCGACGTGCGCGAGAGCGCGGTGTGGTCGATCGCCCAGCACGGCGACGCCGCGATGGCCGCGGGACTGGGGGAGGTGCTGGAGTCCGACCGCAGCGCCGACGTGCGCAGCACGGCGGCATGGGCGCTGGGCCAGCTCGGCTTGGGCTCGGCGCCGAGGGGACTGATCTCGGCGCTCGCCGATCGCGATCGCGACGTGCGCCTCGCCGCTGCATGGGCGCTGGGGGAGATCGAGGACAAGAGTGTGCTGCCCGCGCTACGAGCCGCGTTGGCGAAGGAGACCGACGACGAGGTGCGCAAAGCCCAGCTGCGGGCACTGGTTCACTCCGGCGAGCCGGCCGAGCAACTCACCAGCCTGCTCGAGTCGGCGGACCCGGAGGTGCGGAAGACCGCGATCCGCGGCATCGCGGGACAGCGCGGGCTCGATCCATGGCCGTGGCCGCAGCCACGCCCACGTCCGTTCCCGTGACACCGGCGTAGGCCGTTCAGAGACGCATCCGTCCCGTCCGTTACGCGGGGACGGGTGAGGCTTCGGTCACAGCTCTCGCGTGCCGCCATTGCTGGCAGAGGTCGCGCGCAGCGGCATGCCATTGCGGCCACTTGAACGTGAAGCCGTGCTCGAGCAGTCGCCGGGGGTAGGACCACCGGCTCTTCAAGACCAGCTCGGGCTCGGTGCGGAGCAGCCACGCACCCATCGCCAGCACCAGCGAGGATGCGGGCAGTCCGATCGGTGTGCCCCAGGCCTGGCGGAACACGCGCATGAACTCGGCGTTCGGGAGCGAGTTCGGGGAGGTGACGTTGACCACGCCCTCGATCTCGGTGTGCTCGAGGAGCCAGCGCACCACCCGCACGTAGTCTTCTTCGTGGATCCACGACACCATCTGCCGGCCGTCGCCCACGGTGCCTCCGAGGCCCCAGCGCACGAGGCCGAGCATGACGTCGAACGTGCCACCGCGCTCGGGGCGCATCACGATCGAGCTTCGCAGCGCGACGCGCCGCGTGTGCGGGACGCTCGCGCTGGCGAGCGTGTCCTCCCATGCCCGGACGATGCCGACGCTGAATCCCCAGGGCCTTGGCGACTCGGCCTCGCCGGTGCCGAGCCGGCCCGTCGCCTCGTCGTTCCAGGCGTCGAAACGGTGGGAGTAGACGGTGGCGCTGCTCATCTGGAGCCACGTGCGCGGCGGGCGGGCGGCGCGCGCGATCGCCTCGCCCACGACGCGGGTCGAGTGCACGCGCGAGCCGATCATCTCGCGGCGATTCTCGAGGTTGTAGCGACAGTTGACGCTCCGGCCGGCGAGGTTGATCACCGCATCGCAGCCGTCCACCTCGCTCGCCCAGGGCCCGAGCGTGGCGCCGTCCCAGCGTACGACGCGCCAGGGGGCCGGCCGGGGCTCGCGCGAGAGCACCACGACCTCGAGGCCGTCGTCGTGGAACGCGCGGGCGAGCAGGCTCCCGAGCTGTCCCGATCCGCCTGGAAGCACGATCTTCCTCATGATGAGACTCCTTCCGTATCGAGGAACCGCGCCCGATCCTCCGGCCGCGGAAGCACGCACGAATCGGCCGCGCCCAGGATGTGGTGGCGGTGGCGCGCCACCACGTCGTACGCCGCGTCGAGCCAGCGCCGGGGGAGCACGCGGAACGCCGAGGCCAGGCTCCAGGGCCAGCCCAGGGCCTGCAACGTCACCAGTGCCGCGGTGGCGCGGGCATGGAGCGCGGGCTTTCCGCCCTGGTAGTCCGCGAGCAGGTAGAACGTGGTGAGGTCCGCCGGCCGACCCCCGAACGGCTCCAGCACCCGCGCGGCGACCGCGCCCTGCAACGCCGCGAAGTGGAACACCGCCCGTCGATCGCGTGCGAGGACGAACTGGACCGCCGCGCTGCAGAAGCCGCATTCGCCGTCGTAGAGCATCAGGTGGTGCCGATCCGCTTGCTGTTTCCCAGCGCTCATGGAATAATGGTAAACATGCTCACCAAAAATAGCAAGCCCAAGAAACGCGGCCGCCCGCCGGGGCGGACGGCCGAGGGGGAGGCCACCCGGGAGCGTCTCTACCGGACCGCCATCGCGTTGTTCAGCGAGCGCGGGTACGAGGCGGCGACGCTGCGCGACGTGGCCGCCCGGGCGGACGTCAGCCCGACGCTGCTCTACCGCTACTTCCCCAACAAGCGCGCGGTGGTGCTGGCGCTCTACGACGAGCTGTCCGAGGCGTTCGCGGCGAACGCGAGGTTACCGGCCGGTCATTGGCGCGATCGGTTCGTCCGCGCGCTCGAGTCGAGCCTCGAGGTGCTCGGGCCGCACCGCGTGACGCTGCGCGCGCTGGCGCCGGTGATGGTGGGGGACACCGAGGAGGGCGTGTTCGCCGAGCGCACCGCGTTCTCTCGCGTGCGCGTGCAGTCCGTGTTCCGCGACGCCGTCGTGGGTGCCAAGGATGCCCCGGCGCCCGCGTTCGCCGAGTCGCTCGGGCGATTGCTGTACCTGATGCACCTGGGCGTCATCCTGTGGTGGCTCCTGGACCGCAGTCCACGCCAGCGCGCGACGCGCGCACTCGTGAGCCTGCTCGAGCGCGCGATGCCTTCGGCGGGGCTGGCGCTCAAGCTGCCGATCGTGCGCGGTTTCGTGAGCAGGGCGGACGAGCTGTTCGTGGAGGGGCTGATCGGCGCGGGCGAGCACTAGGCTCCGTTTGGATCCGAGGTCGTGACTTCGCAGATGGGCCACGGCGTGCGCTAGATTCGCCTTCGTGGCCCAGCCTCGGCGGATCCTGCACATCGACATGGACGC
>DATLUU010000563.1:0-12391 GCA_035577885.1 Verrucomicrobiia bacterium | reverse complement strand
GCCGGTGAAGTGCGCGCCGAAGTCGAGCACCGCCGGCGAGAACACGATGTCGGGCGCACCGCTCACGGTGAACGTCGCCTTCACCGAGGTGTCGGGCGCCGAGGGGTCGTTGCTCAGGATGTGCGCGCGCGCCGTGTACGTGCCGCTCCCCAGCCCGGCGGCGGACATCGCCAGCCGCACAGTCTGGTGCTCGCCGGGCTGGAGGAACCCCGCCGAGGGCTCCAGCGACAGCCACTGCCGCAGCGGCACGATGCGCACGGCGAGGCTGTCGCGCACGAAGTCCTGGTTGAACGCCACCGTGAGCCCCACGGTGCGCGAGCTGTCCTGGATGCCGAGCGTGGCGTTGTTCGCGTTGCCGGTCATGGCCCGGTACTGGAAGCGGATCTCGCCCGAGGGATAGAGGATGCACTGGAACGTCATCACCGAGTTGACGTCGTTGTAGCGCGGCACCGCGTCCCAGGTGATCACGCAGCGCGTGCCGTCGAAGTGCGCGTAGGCGCGGTTCACGTGCGAGCCGAAGTGGAGGTCGTCCCAGAACGGGGCGATCAGGTTGCGCGCGCCGTTCGTCGACGGCAGCGCGCGGTTCACGAATATCGCGCCGTCGTTGCCGAACTGCAGGTAGCCGTTCGTGCACACGCGCAGCTGCGTGAAGCGGTGGCCGTAGAACGGGAAGCTGAAGCCCAGCGGCACCGGCGCGGACACGCCCTCGTCGCCCTCGAGCCGGATCGCGTTCGCGGGCTGGACGACGTCCACCCACTGGTAGAAGGGGCCGCCCGGCTCCCGGGAGTCGCTCCAGCGGTAGCCGAACGCATCCGGGCCGCCCGCGGACTCGGTCTGCGGGCCGTGCGTGCTGCCGTCCACGCCCTTCGCCGTGGGCTCGTCGGGCCACCCCGCCTGCGTCACCACCGAATCGAGCACCGGCGCAGGCGCGCTCCACTCCAGCGTGCCCTGCGAGTCGTTCGCCAGCTCCACCGTCTGCGACACGACGCTGCCCGTGACCGCGCTCGCGCTCACGTCTCCCACCGAGAGCGTGAGCCGGGGCGGCTCGAGCGTCTGCACGTCGACGACGTTCGAGACCGGTCCGGGGTTCCCGAACTCGTCGCGCGCGCGCAGCGCGAACCAGTAGTGCGAGTGCGTGGCGAGCCCGGTCACGCGCCAGATCTGCAGCGTGCCTCCGAACGTCGGGCGCGGCGCGGTGAGGCGCGTGGCGGTCTCGAAATCCGCTGCCCCGAATGCGTGCGTGGCGACGCGCAGCTCGTAGCTCGTGGCCGTACCGCTCGCGCCGTCGTCCCCCGTCGCCGTCCACTCGAGGTCGGTGGAGTTGCTGCCCGGGTGCGCGACCGCGAGATCGGTGATGGCGCCGGGCGGGATGCTGTCGGGGTCGGCCGACGACAGGTCGAGGTTCAACCGGCCGCCGGTGACGCACTTGCCGGCGAGCGCCGGCACCGGCTGGGTGAACTGCATGAGCCGCGCCTTCACCTGCGAGGCGGCCATGGCGGGGAATCGCCCCATCAGGAACGCCACCGCCCCGGTCACGTGCGGCGTCGCCATGCTCGTTCCCGAGAGCAGCTTGTAGTCGGCGCCCGGGTAGGTGCTCAACACCTCGACGCCGGGGGCCGCGAGGTCGACCGTGGTGGCGCCGTAGTTCGAGAACGACGCCAGCTGGTCGTAGGCGTCCGTTGCCGCGACGCTGATGATGCAGTCCTCCGGCAGCGTGCTCGGATACTGCGCCGAGCGGTCGGTGTCGGCGTGCGCGTTCCCGGCCGCGGCCACGAACAGCGCCCCGGCGGCACCGGCCGCGGCGATCGCGTCCTCGAGCGCGCGCGAGTAGACGCCGCCGCCCCACGAGTTGTTGGTGACGCGGATGCCCATGCGCGTGGCGTACTGGAGCGCCTCGACCGCAGCCGAGGTGGGACCCGCGCCGTTGCCGCCGAGGAACTTGAGGATCACGAGCTTCGCGTGCCAGACCACGCCCGAGACGCCGATGCCGTTGTTCCCAACCGCGGCGATGATGCCGGCGGTGTGCGTGCCGTGGCCGTTGTCGTCGAGCGGGTCGCCCTTGTGGTTCAGGAAGTCGTAGCCGTGGACGTCGTCGACGTAGCCGTTGTGATCGTCGTCGATGCCGTTCCCGGGGATCTCGCCGGGATTGGTCCAGATGTTGGCCTCGAGATCGGGGTGGTTGTAGTCGGCGCCGGTGTCGATGTCGCCGATGAGGAAGTTCGGGTCGCCGGTGAACCGCTCCCAGGCGCGCTCGGCGCCGATGTCCGCACCCGGCGTGCCCCCGGTCTGGCCGGTGTTGTTGAGACCGTACTGCTCGGGGTAGCGCAGGTCGTCCGGCGCGCGGTCGATGGTCCACAGATAGTTGGGCTCGGCGTACTCGACGCGCGGATCCTGGACGAGGCGCGCGACCGCCTCCTCCACCGCCACGCCGTCGACCCGCAGCAGCTCGACGCCCACGTCGTAGGCCGCCTCGCGCGAGGCTCCGAGCGGCGCCATCGCCTCGGCGCGCAGGCTCGCCTTGAGCCCCGGCTTCCACCTCACGAGCAGCTCGCCGGGCACGTACGACTGCGCGCGCGCGGGGCCGGCGAGGAGGCCCAGGATGCTGACCAGGACGCCGGCGCCGAGGCAGGCGAGCAGTGCCCGGCGGGCGAGGGAAGCGGCCGCGACCGCGGGTCCCGCGGCGTTGCGTCGAACGCGGATGGAGGTCTCCTGTGGAAGCGTCAATCCCCGGCGAGAGCAGGATAAGGCCCGACCGCGCGCACGTCACGCCCGGACATGCCTTATACCCCGTTGCGGGGCCACGGTTTCCGGCCCGGGGATGGCTGTGGCGGGCGGGCGCGCTTCAGCGCGTCCGGCGTCCCGCGGCGGGCTCCTGACGATAGCGGGCCACGACGCGCGTCGTGATGCCCCCGCGGACGTTGAACCGGCCCTCCACGCGCAGCCTCCGCGGGGAGAGCGCGCGCACGAGATCGTCCAGGATCTGGTTCGTCACCTGCTCGAAGAAGTGGCCCTCGTTCCGGAACGACCAGATGTAGAGCTTGAGCGACTTGAGCTCCACGCACAGCCGGTCAGGAACGTAGCGGATGACGATCGTCCCGAAGTCGGGCTGGCCGGTGACCGGGCAGAGCGCGGTGTACTCCGGACAGACGTGGCGAATCCAATAATCGCGTTCGGGCGCGGGGTTGGGGAACGTCTCGAGCGTGCGGCTGGGCTGGCTGGGCATGGTCCCTTCCTCTTCGGGCGCACACTCTCGGGTCCGCGCCCATCCAGGTCAAACATGCTACCGTCCCCGGCCTCCTATGATTCGAGATCTCATGATTCGAGATCTCATGATTCGAGTTCTCTTGATCGAGTTCTCTTGATTCGAGCTCTATGAAGCGCGTGTTCCTCGAGACCTACGGCTGCCAGATGAACGTGGCCGACTCCGAAGTCATGGCGGGCGTGCTGGAGCGCGCCGGCATGGAGCTGGTCACGCGCCCGGACGAAGCCGACGCCGTCATCCTCAACACCTGCGCCATCCGCGAGCACGCCGAGCAGCGCGTGCTCGGCCGGCTCGGCGAGTTCGCGCACTTGAAGATGAAGAATCCGCGCCTGATCGTGGGCGTGGCGGGCTGCATGGCGCAGCACCTGCGGCAGCGCCTGCTCGACCACAAGCGCGTCCTCGACCTGGTCGTCGGTCCCGACGGCTATCGCCGGCTCCCCGAGCTGCTCCAACGCGCCGCGAGCGTGCCGGTGGCCGAGATCCGGCTCGACCGCGACGAGACCTACGGCGACCTGGAGCCGAAGCGCGGGCACGGCGTGCGCGCCTGGGTCACGGTGCAGCGCGGCTGCGACAAGTTCTGCAGCTACTGCGTCGTGCCCTACACGCGCGGCCGTGAGCGGAGCCTGCCTTTACACGAGCTGGTGACCCAGGTGGCGAAGGCCGCGGCGCAGGGATTCCGCGAGATCGTGTTCTTGGGCCAGACCGTCAACTCGTGGAACGACGGCACGCACGACTTCGCCGACCTGCTGCGCGCCGCCAACGAGGTGGAGGGCGTGCTGCGCCTGCGCTTCACCTCCCCGCACCCGAGCGACATGAGCGAGCGCGTCATCGCCGCCATCGCCGAGTGCGAGCGCGTCATGCCGCACGTCCACCTGCCGCTCCAGAGCGGATCGGACCGTATGCTCGCGGCGATGGAGCGGAGCTACACGCTCGCGCGCTACGAGGCCGTGCTCGCGCGCCTGCGCGAGCGCATCCCCGGCGTGGCGGTGAGCACCGACATCATCGTCGGCTTCCCGGGCGAGACCGAGGACGACTTCCTCATGACCCGCGACTTCATGCGGCGGGCGCGCTTCGACAGCGCGTTCCTGTTCAAGTACTCGGCCCGGCCGGATACGAAGTCGTTCCGCACGCCGGAGACGGTGGACGAGCCGGAGAAGGGCCGCCGGCTGCAGGCGCTGATCGACCAGCAGCACCAGATCTCGGGCGAGATCCACGACGGCTGGATCGGCCGCGAGGTCGAAGTACTGGTGGACGGGCCGTCGTGGCGCGGCGCCGGCACGGAGCGCCAGCTCCACGGCAAGTCGCGCGAGTTCAAGACGGTCGTCTGGGCCGACGACGGCGCTGCCGCGGGCACGCTGCGGCGAGTGCGCGTCGTGGGCGCGACGCCGGTCACGCTGCTGGGCGAGTCGGTGGACGCCACGCGGCCCGAGCCACTGGTGTCGATCGGCGGCTAGCTGGGCGGGGCGGCGCCGGTGGGCGTCAGCGCGCGGACGCCTCGATCGCCTGGCCCAGCAGCTCGAGCCGTCGGTCGCGCTCGAAGCGCTTCGCCGAAGCCGATGCGCCGCGGATGTTGCCCATGTAGAACGGCAGCTCGAGCGCGCCGGTGAGGACCGCAGCCGGCACGTGCTCCCCGTGGGCGAACGAGATCGTGGCCAGGATCATCACCGTGTTGAACAGCAAGTGCCGCAGCCCATCGGTGACCCGGCCCGAGTACACCTGGCCGCTGCCGGGGATCACCGCCGACATCGTGCCGGCGAGCGCGGACGAGCGGCCCGGGAGGCGCGGTCCTCGATCGACGAAGCCTTCCAGCGCCGTGATGCGGCGTTGCGTCGTGTCGTCGGGCACCGGCACCGCGCGCGCGTGTGCGAACCGCGTGCGCGCATCGTCCCAGTTGCCGAGGCCCATGTCGGCGAGTCCTCCCAGCGCCTCCACGTGCGCGGCCCCTGGCCATCCGTCCCGGGCCGCCGTCGAGGAGTCCACCGAGACGAGCGTGCGGTCCGCGAGCAATCGCCCGCACGCGGAGAACGACCCGCCGTCGAAACGACTCGTCGCCGCCCGGTACACCGAGCGCGCGCGATGCGCCTCGTCCCGGGTCAGCATCGCCGCGGTGAGAAACGCCGCCTCGGCTCCGAGCGCGTCCCCCGCCCGGGCCGCGCCCGCGCCGATGCGATCGAACGCCCACGCGTCCGCCTCGCCGAGCCCGGCGAGCATGCCCGCGCGCTGGAACTCGACCGCGGCCCCCGCGCGCTCGCCGCGCTTCTCCAGCCGCAGTGCGAACGCGACGGTCTCGTCGAGGCGCGCACGGCGAAGCAGGCCGACGGTGTCGGCAACGGGCGGCGACTCGGGCTCGGGCGCGAGCCGGAGCCAGCCGGGGGCCCAGACGACTCCCGCGGGCGGCGTATCGTCCCCCACCGGGTCGCGCAGCGTGCCGTTCTCGCCGCGCGGGTACGCGCCGGACGCGGACGCGTTGCAGCGCATCAATCGGTCGGCGGCGCGCGCCGAGCCGTCGACCAGTCCATAGCGCGCGATGGCCTGCGCCGCGTACTCCGAGCAGCTCGGTGTGAAGCGGCAGCGCGCGTGCCGCAGGTCGGACAGGTAGCGCTGGTAGACCCGGATCGCGCCGGTCGCCGCGTCGTCGGGCGCCAAGGCCCCGACCTCGCCCTCCCCGGCGCGCACGTGCGCCGCGAGCGACAGCAGTACTGCCGCGAGCATCGGGATCATCCGCCCGGCGCCGCGACGCGGGGCCGCGGCGGCCGTGCTAGTGGAAGAAGCTGTAACTGAAGGCGACATCCCAGCCATAGAAGTTGCTGTGGACGAAGTCGGTCGCCAGCGAGTGCTCCTGGTGACCCTCCCAGGCGAACATGAACGCACCGAGGTGAAGCCCGAGGTCGCCGTCCTCGTCGTAGCGCCACGCGAAGTTCATGCGGAACTCGCCGCCACCGGCCCAGCGCCCGAGGTCGTCGTCGCGAGTCCCGGCCGGCACCAGCGTGCCGGGCGGGACCACCGTGAACACGTGCAGGTTCGCATGCTCGTGCACGTACGCGAGGGTCGGGCCGAGCATCCAGTCGAAGCGGAAGCCGGAGCGGTCGCGGTAGCGCTGGCCGGCGCGCATTCCGATCTCGTAGCTCTGGAGCTTCGAGTCCTGCGGATCCTCCAGCGTCGTGCCGCTCAAGTAGGCCTGCGGCGGATGCCCGGCGAAGTCCCGGTAGCCGAATCCGAACCCCGAGATCCACTGCCGGTCGAGCCGCAGGTATTGGGCGTCGGCGTGCCATCCGCCGTTGCGGTACTCGACGTTGAGATCGGACGGGCCCAGGCCACCGTAGCCGACGAGCACGCGCAGGCCCCAGCGGGGATCGGGCCGTGGCGGGCGCGGGGGCGCGGGTTTCGGCTGTGGCGCCTGAGCGAGGATGAAGCTCGGGACCCAGCCGTTGGGCTCCACCCCGTCGAATGGTCGGACGCGCGCCCAGAAGCCGCTCGCCATGGCGTGCGTCTCCACGACCACGACGTGCGTGCCGTGCGGCAGCGTGCCGTTCTCGACCGGAGGACGATCGGGCTCGGCGGGCGCATCCAGGATGGCGACGCTGTCCATCGCCTCCGGGGCCACGATCCATGCCTCCGAGCCCACCGACCAGCGCGCCGCCTCGGATGCGAACGACGTCGCGGGTGTGGCGGCGGGCGGCGGCGTGGGACTCGACAGCATCATGTCGACGCCCGAGAAACAGTCGGTCAGGCAGTCGAAACCGCCGCTGTCGTCGTTGTTCTTCTCCTTCTCCGGTTGGTCCCCCTTCGTGCGCGTGGGGGGCGCCGGCGGCGGCTTCGGCACCTTCTGCTTGTCGCTGGCGGCGAGGCGGGGAGCGCTCGCCTTCGCCGCGAGCAGGGTCGGGAACGAGACCTGGAGGCTGGCGGGAAGCGGTACGGCGAGGGCGGCTCGGCCGGGGAGGAACACCGACAGCGTCAGCCCCACGTACACGCCAAGCACGTCCGCCGCGGACCTGCGGGGCACCGGCATGCGACCTGCTCTCGGTGGAGGTTGTGGGGGATGCGACGGACCCTAGGCTGCTGCATGGTGCGGGTCAAACGTCGCTCCGGAGCTTGGCGCGTGACATCGCGGGAGTTTCCGGTCGCTCAGCGCGGCGCGCCGCTGGCCTTCCACGCGAGGAGCCCGGCGCCGATCACGCCCGCTTGCTCGCCGAGCATGGCGGGCACGAGCTTCAGCCGCTCGCGGTGCGAGGCCAGCGTGTAGCGCTCGAGTGCCTCGCGCAGCGGACCGAACAGCTTCTCCCTCGCCTGCGCCACGCCGCCGCCGACCACGATGACGTCGGGGTTCAGCACCTGCGTCGCCGCGCCGAGGATGCGCGCCAGGTGGTCGATCATGCGCGCGATGACGTCGGCCGCGCGGGGGTCCCCCGACTCGAACACGTCGCGAGCGCTGTCCACGTCGAGCCCCGCCTCGCGCGCGCGCGCGAGCAGGCCCGAGCCGCTCGCCATGGGTTCGGCGCAGCCTTGGACGCCGCAACCGCAGGGCGGGCCCTCGCTCCCGACCGGCACGTGGCCGATCTCGCCCGCGCCGCCGAACGCGCCCTGGACGATACGGCCGTCGACGACGATCCCCGAGCCGACGCCGGTCCCGACCGTGACCGTGATCGAGACGCGCGCGCCCTTCGCCGCCCCCGCCTCGTGCTCGGCGAGCGCCGCGCAGTTGGCGTCGTTGTCGATCACCACGCGCCGGTCGAACAGCCGCTCCAACCGGTCGCGCATCGGGAAGTCGGGCGTGAGCCGCACGTTCGGCGTGCGGTCGATGATGATCCCGCTCGCGGGATGGATCACGCCGGGCGAGCCGAATCCCACGACGCCGGGGCTGTCCGCCACGTCGAGCTGCCGCGCGGCCAGAGCGATCGCGGCGAACAGCGGTGCCTCGCCGTCGCCCGCCATGGACGGCACGCGCGTGAAGCGCTCGACGCGCCCACCGGCGGCGATGCGGGCGGCCTTGAGCTCGGTGCCGCCGAGATCGAATGCGATCAGGCTCGAGTGCGCCATGACGGGCACGCTAGCGGCAGGCGACAGGGGGCCGCAACCGGATGCCAGCCCGAGCTGTTCGGGCTAGAGTCGCGCGCCATGGCCCGCCCCCGGCGCACCCTCGTGACGCTGCTCGCGCTCGCCGCGTGCTCGCTGGCGCGGCCACCGGCCGGCGCAACGGAAGCGACCCGCGTCCGCGCCCCCGGCCTCTCGGGGCCCGCGAGCGTGATCACCGACCGCTGGGGCATCCCCCACGTGCGCGCCGAGAACCTCGACGACCTCTACTTCGCCTGGGGCTGGGTGAGCGCGCGCGACCGGCTCTGGCAGATGGTGTGGACGCGCGTCGCCGGCGACGGGCAGACGCACCGCTGGCTCGGCAACGACGCGTTGCGCGCCGACGCGGGCGCCCAGCTCTTCCGGCTGCGCGAACGCGCGCACGCGCTGTGGCTGCGCGATCGGTCCGACCCGGCGGTGCGCGCGGCGCTCGAGCACTACGCGGCGGGCGTCAACGCCCTGATCGAGAGCTGCCGGAGGGGCGAGCGCGCGTGGCCAGACGAGCTCCGACGACTGAAGCTCGTGCCCGCGAACTGGCAGCCGGAGGATTGCTACCTCGTGCTCCTGGGGTTCGGCATCACGCTCGACCTCGATCTTCCCGAGCTCGCCGAGGCGCGAGCGGTCGCCGACAGCGGCGCGGCGTGGGCGGCGAGCCGGCGGCGCTTCGAAGACAGGTGGATCTACGACAGCGTCCCGGACAGCGCCGCGGCGAGGATGTGGGCCGCGCGGGGGAGGTCGCCCGCCCCGCGCGTGCCCGCTACCGGCCTGCGGCTTCCAGGGCCGACGATCAGCGCGGGCGAGCGAGCGCTGGCAGCGTTCCCGCGGCGCGACGAGGAAGCGCGCGCGAGCGACGAGTTCGTGGTCGGCCCGAAGCGCTCCGCGAGCGGCAGGCCGGTCCTCGCCAACGACCCGCACCTGGGGCTCGCCACGCCGGGACCGCTCTACGTGCTGCACATCTCGGTGCCGGGCGTCCTGGACGCGGTGGGCGCCGGGGCGCCGGGCCTGCCGCTGCTCGCCACGGGACGGAATCGCCGCGCCGCCTGGGGGGTGACGGCGCTCTCCGCGGACGTCGTGGACGTCTACGCCGACACGCTCTCCGCGGACGGTCGCCGCGTGCGCACGCACACCGCGGACGGCAGCTCGGGCTGGGCCGAGGTGCGCACGCTGCCGTTCGACCTCCACTACCGCGTGCTGGGGGTGTCGATCCCCATGCCGCCGTGGGCGCTCGAGCGCCACTACACGGCGCATGGGCCGGTGCTGGTGTGGGACCCCAAGCGCCGCCTCGCGCTCGCGGCGCGCTGGAGCGCGATGGAGGACAGCGCCATCACCATGCGCTACATGCTCGGGCTCGAGCGCTCCGCGAGCGCCGCCGAGGTGTGCTCGCATTTCGCCTCGGTGGTGACGCCGTGCTTCAACGTGGTCGCAGCCGACGTCGACGGCGACGCGCGCTTCCGGAGCGTCGGGCTCCTGCCGGTGCGAGCGCGCGAGCCCGGGCCGGGCCCCGTTCCCGCCGACGGCCGGCACGAGTGGACCGGCTTCGTGCCCGCCGATTCGATGCCGCAGTGGCGCCTGCCGCCCGCCGGCTTCCTCGTGAACGGCAACAACCGCCCCGCGGGCGCGCACTACCCCTATCCCCTGCCCCGCTTCGACTGGCCGCACGACCGCGCGCGGCGCATGGCGGAGCGCCTCGCAGGGGACGCGAGCGTCACCGTCGAGGACGCGGCGAGCGTGCAGAACGACGTGCTCTCGCTCGCCGCCGCACGCAACGTGCCGCTCCTGCTGCGCTGCGCCGACTCGCTGCGCGCGACGCTCTCGCCGCGCGCCCGGGCGGCGTGCGACACGCTGCGTGCCTGGGACCTGCGCGCGGTGCGCTCGCGCGTGGCGCCGGCGCTCTATCGCTCCTGGTTCGGCGCCTACCAGCGGCGCTCGCGGCTGGAGGGCCTGCCGGGGCTGGCGTACGCCGCGCTCTCCTCGGGTGCGCCGGGGACGCTGCGAGCGCCCGGTTCCGGCGCGGCCGAGACACCCGCGGTGGCCGCGTGCGCGGCGCTCGAGATGGCGCTCGACTCGCTGGCGGCGAAGCTGGGCCCGGACCTCTCGACGTGGCGCTACGGTCGCGCGCACCAGGCGCGCTTCCGGCACGCGCTCTCGGCGATCGATCCGCGCGCGCGCTGGGAGCCGCCGCTGACGCCCGAGGATGGCGACAACGCCACGCCCAGCGTCGGGCCCTCGCGGCTGCCGTTCAGCATCGAGGTCACCCACGGCCCGGTGTTCCGCCACGTCGTGGACCTGGCGCGGCCCGATGTCTCGTACGCGGTCGTACCGCCCTGGAACAGCGCCGCGTTCCCCGCACGCGGCGACCTGGACCTGCGCCGCCGCTGGGCGGACCACGGTTACGTGCCGCTGCTGCTCGATCCGCAGCGCATCGAGGCGCAGGCGATCGACCGGGTCACGCTCGCGCCGCGCTGAAGCCGGGCTAGGGGGCGGTGACGACCAGCTTCTCCACCACCGTCCGTCCGGCAGCCTCGAGCCGACAGAAGTAAAGGCCGCCGCGGCTGCGCGGCGCGGCCCATTCGACGCTGTGCCGCCCCGCGGGCAGCACGCCGTCCACGAGTGACGCCACCCGGCGGCCGTGCACGTCGAACACCGACAGCGTCACGCGTCCGGAACTGGGAACCGTGTAATCGATCGTGGTCCGCAGCCGGAGCGGGTTCGGGCGAGCGCTGGCGTCGAGCGCCGCATCCGATTCCGGTGGCACGCTCACCGGGCCGTCGATGTGGCCGTGCAGGGACACCGTCTGCGCCACGATGACGCTGTCCTCCACCTGCATGATGTAGAGCCGCGAGTCCACCGGCAGCGCCCCGAACGGGGCGTAGGTCACGTTCACGGACGTGGTCTCGCCCGGCTCCAGGTGTACGGGCAGCGAGCCCGTCGCCAGCTGGGCGCTGAAGTAGGGGTGCACGGTGCGCAGGCAGGTGATGTCGATCCCCTGGTTCGAGTGGTTCCACACCTGGATCGTGCCGCTCACGCCCGCGTTCACGGCCGGTGCCGTCAGGGCCAGGTCCTCGACGCTGGTCATGAAGCGGTTCGTGCGCCAGGGCATGCGGAACGAGCGGTAGTTCACCTGGATCGCGGGACCCTGGAGCTTCGACGCGATCGTGGTGCCGTCTGCGAGCAGGTCCGTGCTCTTGATCGTGCCACCCCACCCGCCCCAGCCGATCGTCGTCGAGCCGTCGGCGTGGCGCTGCACGTCGCCCATGAACCCGCTGAAGATGTCGGGGGTGCTGCGGTATTCCCACACCTTGGTGGCGATCTTGTTCACCTCGTCGAGCTGGAACTCGAGCGCGCGGCTGTACTGCGGGTTCAAGAAGTTGCCGTTGTCGAACAGCGTCAGGTGGCCGTTCGGCAGGACGCGGGCGTCGTGCTGCTCCGACCAGCCGCGGGTGTCGTTCGGGAAGCTCCACTGGTTGTTCACGGCGTTTCGGCCCATGCGCCACAGGACCGCGCCGGTCGAGCGGTCGATCTTGGTGAGCTCGTTCATGTGCCGACACGAGATCAGGAGGTTCCCATCGGGCGTCTTCTCCACCGAGTTGCCATGGACGTAGTCGATCGACGCGCCGGTCAGGTTGACGTTGTTCACGATGCAGTCGGTGATCGCGAAGTGATCCCAGCTGCGCCACTGGAAGACCACGTCCTTGTTCTCGTCCAGCTCCTGGACGATGAGCCCGAACACGATCGCGTTCGGGTTGCCGCCGGGCACGAGCAGCGACATGTCCACCGGCTCGGGGTCGTAGGACATGACCAGCGCATGGCCATCGGGCAGGAGTTGCAGATCGTGCAGGTCGGTCGGGTAGCCGTTCCCGCAGGCGAAGCTGTCCACCACCGCGAACGAGCTGTCCATGGCGTAGAACCGGTCCGGGCCGCCGAGGAAGAACGTGAGCCTGCCCTGCTGGAGCTTGAAGTCGGTCGGCATGTGCCGGCCGTTGAAGACGCGCTGGAAGAGCGCCTGGCCCTGATCGTCCATGATCTGCAGCCGCGCCGCCGAGTTGGAGCCGCTGGTTG
>DATLUU010000562.1:0-2454 GCA_035577885.1 Verrucomicrobiia bacterium | reverse complement strand
ATGCAGCCGCGTCCGGGTAGGTCGCGAACAACGCCGGCGTCACCTTGTTGACGCGCTCGTCGGTGCATTGTGCGGACAGGATCGTGGCCACCAGCAGCTCGAGCGGGGTGCGGAAGTCGAGCGCACACCTGGCGTCCGGGTAGAGCTCCTGGAGCTGCTCGATCACGGCGCGCACGCGCACCGGGTCGGGTGCGACGAAGCGGCGCGTGGCGCGGCCGCCGGCACGTGGCCGCGCGGGCTTCGTCTTCTTCGCGGCGGGAGCGGAGACGCGCGTGCGCGCGCCCTTCGCGGCGTGCTTCGAGCGGGCGGCCGCCGGACGGGCGCGGCCGGGCGCCGATCTCACCCGGGGGGCTTGCGGGAGCTTCGCGCCGCCCGGTTTGCGGCGCGCACGAGGGGACCGTCTCGGCATATCGCGGCGGAGCCTAGCCCGAGCGCTTCCTCACGCGCTACCCGGGTGGCGGGCTCACGCGGCGCGCGTCAGTTCGAGTTGCGCGGCTGGTAGCCCCAGGCGAGGCCCAAGCGGAAGCCGATGCCGTTCAGGTCCACGACCTGCTTGGCGGTGACGCCGTTCGCGTCCGTGATCGTCTTCGACAGCGTGGCCTGGTTCACGAACAGCTCGCCGTTCAGCCGCGTGCGGCCGCCGAGCGGGAGCCCGCAGCCGGCATAGACCTGGTAGCCCCAGCCACCGAAGTTGGCCTCGAACGAATTGCCGTTGACGAAGTTGTCCGCCGAGAGCACCAGCACCTCGTAGCCGCCGGCGGCGCCGATGTAGGGCACGAGGCCGAGCAGCCCGAAGCCCGAGGCCTGCGCGAAGGCCATGATCGGCACCAGGTTCAGGAGCGCCCGCGCCGTGTCCTGCTGGGTCTTGACCGTGATGCTGCCCGGGCCTTCCGTCGTGGAGAGCACGTTGGCGAGGTTCTTCGTCTGGTGCACCCAGTCGAGCATGAGGCCGACCTGGAGCCGCTTGTCGATCATGGGGCCGGCGCGCAGGCCGACGATGAACGGGTTGGTGTTGTTGGCGCTGGCGTCGAAGTAGCCGCCGTGGAGCTGGCTCACGATCGGCCGGTCGCTCGCGGGATTGTCGTATTGCTGCTGCTGCTGCTCCGGCTGGTAGCGCACCGCGCCGAACTGCACGGGCTCGGGCGCCGGGGCCGCTGCCAGCAGCACGGGCGAGACTGGGATGTCAGTCGCGGCAGCCGCCCGGCCGAGGTCGACGCGGGAAAGCGCCAGCGACGAGGGCTTGAGCGAGGTGGCCGCGAGGGCCGCGGAGCTTCCAAGAACGATCGCGACGGCGCCAAGCAGGGCGCGGCGGGTCCAGCGGTACATGTGGGTCTCCAGTGTGGCGCCGTGGCTCCCGGCCGGATCCGTCACGCGCCGCGGGGCGAAACCTGCCCTGGGTCGGGGCACACCGTGCGCCCGGGCCCCGTGTACGCCGTCACGGGGCGGAGGGGTTACTACAGTAGACCATGCATGAAGACGCCGCTAGGTGGCAGAAGGTTCCTCACGGACTTGTTCAATACTGGACGAGCGCGGCCCAGGTGGCCCTCAGAAGCCCCACGCCACGCCGAAGCGGAGCCCCTTGCCGCCCCCGTCCACCGTCTCGTGGATGGTCTGGCCCGACGCCTGGTCCGCCGTGTCCCGGCCCAGGCTGGCGTCGTTGAAGAACGCCTCACCCGTGAGCCGTGCGCTGCCCCCCAGCGGCAGCGAGCCGCCCGCCCACGCCTGCCAGCCCCAGCCACCGAACGTGCCGTCGAACGACTTCCCGGTGGTGAAGTCCTCCCCGTGGAGCAACAGCACCTGGTAGCCCGCGGCGCCGCCGATGAACGGCTTCAAGCCGAGGAGATCGAAGATGTGGAGCTGTGCGAACGCCATGACCGGGAACATGTTCGTGGTGGCGCGAGAAAGCGCCTGGGTCTGCGTGATCGGGGTGCCGCCGGGCCCGGTGCGCGAGGAGATCGGCCGCTCGATGGTCTCGGTGCGGTACATCCAGTCGGCGGCCACGCCGAGCTGGAGCACATCGGCGATCACCGGCCCGCCGCGAACGCCGAGGTCGAAGCGCGTGCCCAAGCCGCCCTCGGGGACGAAGTAGCCCAGGTTCACCTGGCTGACGCTGCGCACGTCCGACTTGGAGGAAGTGCTCGGTGCCGGGTCCTGCGTGTGCGTCGTGGCACCCGGACGCGGTCGATAGGAGACCAAGGATGTCTCGACGCTCGTCGGGGCCGGGATCTCGCCCAGGAACGTCGGGCCGGACCGGAGCGGCTCACCCGGGGTGGCGACGGCACATTCCCCCGCGAGAGAAGCCCCGAGCGCGACGTGTGGGAGCGCCAGCAACGAAGGTGTGAGCGCGGCGGTCACGGGGCCGGCCGAGAGCGCAGGCCCGGCGAGCGCCGAGAGCAGGGCAGCCGCGACGGCGGCGCTGGTGAAACGTGCGGTGTTGGGCATGGTGTCTCCGTG
>DATLUU010000561.1:0-3085 GCA_035577885.1 Verrucomicrobiia bacterium | reverse complement strand
TGTGCCCGAGCATCAGTGGCAGCAGTACCGGGTTTCGGACTTCATCAGCCGCCGCCTGGTCCCGCAGCAACCCAACCGCGTTGGCGACATGTCGCTGTTCGCCACGCCCGCCAACGACCTGGCGGTGCCGCTGCTGCAGCCAGTCGACCCGCGCTACGACGTCACCACCCGCCTGCGTAGCACCTGGCCGCAACAGCGCGAGCTCGAGACCGACCCGTCGCTGCTGTCCCCGACCGTCGCCATGGACCCGCCGGCCGCCCAGCGCTACATCCCGCCGCGCGACTACGGCGAAGTGCAGTGGCATCAGACGTCAGGCCGCGACCCGTCGCTGCTGACCACCGCACTGCTGGAGAACGAGCTCCTCGGCGGGGCCACCACTGCGCAGCGGGCGAACACTCCGGCCACCAATGGCCCGCGGTGGTGGATGCCGCAGCAGCCGCAACGCGAGGCCTACAGTCCGGGCCTGCTCGACACCGCCCTGCTCGAGAGTTCGCTGGTGTGGATCCGTCCACCCCAGTACATCGTCGACCGACGGCTGGTGCCGCAACAGCGGGCGTACTTCGACCCGAGCCTGTTGCTGACGGCGCTACTTGAGTCGCCGCTGGCCTGGGTGCGTCCACCGCAATACGTGGTCGACCGGCGCGAGGTTCCGCAACAGCGGGCCTACATCTCCGACCCGTCGTTCTACCCGGTGGCCGGCGCCACGGACCCACTTACGCTCGCCTGGGGTGCGGGCGGCAACTACTGGCACCTGTACAACGACGTGCGGGTCGAGCGCCGGGTCGTCCCGCAGCAACGTCAGCTTGAATCGGATCCGAGCCTGCTCGACACCGCGTTGCTCGAATCGCCGCTGCTGGTCGGATCGTTCCGGCAGATCATCGTCGACCGGCGGGTGCAGCCACGCCAGCCGCGCTGGCCTGATCTGATGGTGCAACCGGCCGATCCTCTGGTTGTCGGCGGAGGCGTCGGCGGCGACCAGTGGCGGCGCTACAACACGCCGGCCACGCACGTCGATCGCCGGCGGACGGTGCGGGAGCGCCCCCGGTGGACCGTGTACACCACGGTCGATCTCGGTCTTGGCCCGAACCCGCCATTCGTGTCCAGCACACCACCGGGGACATACGTCTCGGAGTCCGGCACCGGCTCGAGCCAACAGACCGTCAACGTCGCGATCGTGTCGCAGGACGGCTTCGTCATCGTGTCCCAGACCGTGGGGGGTGTGCTGTGACAACGGTGGACGTCGGCGACAAGGTCAACGTTCAGTACCGGTCGCTGGCGGCCGGGGTGCTCACGGACGCCACGGTGGTCCTCACCGTCACCGACCCGACCGGAACGCCCAGCAACCCGTCAGTCACGCACACCTCGACCGGGGTGTACGACTCGTCGTTCACGGCGAGCACGGCCGGGGTGTGGTTCTGGTACTGGACCGCCAGTGGCGCGGTCATAGACACCACCCCTCCGTCGTCGGTGCTGGCGGCAAGCCCCGCCCCGCCCACGTACGCCACCCTGACCGAACTGAAGGCGTACCTCGGCACCACCGACACGACGCAGGACGCGCAGCTGCAGGACTCGCTCGTCACCGCGTCGCGCGGCATCGAGCACTACTGCGGTCGCCGGTTCTACCCGGACCAGGTCGCTACGGCGAGGGTGTTCGTGCCCCGCAACCGGACCCTGGCGAAGGTCGACGACTTCTGGACGACCACCGGCCTGATCGTGAAGGCGGACACCGGTGACGACGGGACGTTCGCGACCACCCTGGCGTCCACCGACTACGAACTGCAGCCGTTCAACGGGATCAACGACGGCGAGGCGGGCTGGCCGTACTACCGGATCAGCTACCTCAGGTCGTCGTGGCCGGTGTGGAACAGCCGCGACGCGTCGGTGCAGGTGACCGCCAAGTGGGGTTGGGCCACCGTCCCTGGCCCGGTGAAGCAGGCGTGCGTCTACCTCGCCGAGGAGGCGTTCAAGCTGAAGGGCTCCCCGTTCGGCGTGGCCGGCAATGACCAGTTCGGCCCGATCAGGATGCGCGAGAACCCCCGCGTGATGAGCATGCTCAAGCCGTACCAGGACGCCGTGGTGATGATGGCGTGACCACCATCACGCAGGTTCTGGACGGGATCCGCGACGCTATCCGCACCGGGCTCGCTAATGACGTGCTGGGCGGTCGGACGTACTCGGTGTCGCCGGACTCGATCAACCCGCCCACCGCGGTCGTTGTCCCGGCCCCGGGCGACTTCCTGTTCTACGACGACACGTACGACGGCACCGACAACTTCGCCGTCGTCGTGAAGATCCTCAACGGGACGCAGGACAGCACCTCGTCGCAGTCGCTGCTGCTGGGCTACATGGCCAAGACCGGCGCCGCATCGGTGCGGGCCGCGATCCTCGCCTCGCCGACGCTCGGCGGGATCTGCTCGTACATGCTGATCCCGTCCGCGCAGAACTACGGCGACGTGGAATGGGCCGGGCAGCAGTTCCTCGGCTTCGAGTTGCAGGTGGCGGTCTTCACGTGAGGTGGGTCGTCGCCCAACCGGGCCCGTCGTTCTCCGTCCACGACACGTACGTCGGCTGGGTGGAGGCGCTGCGCAACCTCGGACAGCACGTGGTCGAGTTCAACCTCGACGAACGGATCACCCTGTACGCGTCGGCACTTAAGCAGATCGGCGAAGGCGCGTTCCAGCGCATGCTCACCGGCGAGCAGTCCTACGAACTCGCCGTCAACGGCCTGTACTCGACGCTGTACAAGGCGCGGCCCGACTTCCTGCTGGTGGTGTCCGGGTTCTTCATCCCGCCGGAGCTGCTGGACCGGGCGAGGCGCAGCGGCACCCGCACGATCGTGCTGCACACCGAGTCCCCGTACGAGGACGAGCGGATGATGACGCTCGCGCCGCTGGTCGACCTGCTGCTCATCGACGACCCCACCCACCTCGAGGAATTCCAGTCGGTCACCCGCACCGCGTACGTGCCGAAGGCGTACCGGCCGACGCTGCACTGCCCCGGCCCAGCCGTGGCGGAGCTCGAATCGGATCTGGCGTTCGTCGGCACCGGCTACCAGTCGCGGATCGACTTCCTCGAGGCGATGGAC
>DATLUU010000560.1:0-2837 GCA_035577885.1 Verrucomicrobiia bacterium | reverse complement strand
GCGCGTGCCGCTCATGCCGGTGGGGTGGCCGAGCGCGATGCCGCCGCCGTTCGGGTTCAGCTTGTCGTGGTCCAGCTTGAGCTCGCGGTCGCACGCCAGCACCTGTGAGGCGAACGCCTCGTTCAGCTCGATGACGTCGATCTGCTCGAGCTTCATCTGGTGCTTGGCGAGCAGCTTTCGGGTCGCGGGCACCGGCCCGAGCCCCATGCGCGCGGGGTCGACCCCCACACTCACCGCTCCGAGCAGCACCGCCTGCGGCTTCACGTCGTGCGCCTTCACCGCGGTCTCGGAGAGCACCACCAGCGCGGCGGCGCCGTCGGTGATGGCGCTGGCGTTGCCGGCGGTCACCGAGCCGTCCTTCTTGAACACGGGCCGGAGCTTCGCCAGCTCGTCGAGCGTCGTCTCGCCCCGTGGATGCTCGTCACGCTCGACCGTGACCGCGCGCTTGCCCTCGCCCACGCTCACCGGCACCACGCGCGGCGTGAAGCGCCCTTCGTCCCAGGCGCGCACGGCGCGCTGGTTGCTGCGCTGCGCGTAACGGTCCTGCTCCTCGCGCGGGATCGCGAACTCGCTCGCCAGCGTCTCGCTCGTCTCGCCCATCAGCTGGTTGCAGATCGGGCACAGGTAGCCGTCGCGATACATGGCGTCCAGGAGCGGCTCGTCGCCGAGCTTCCTGCCCCAGCGCACGTCCATCGCCAGGTAGGGGACGCTGCTCATGTGCTCGACGCCCCCCGCCAGCGCGACGTCGGAGTCACCCAGGCGTATGGACTGCGCCGCGCTCACCACCGCCTGCATTCCGCTCGCGCACGCCTTGTGGATGGTGAACGCGGGCACCGCGTCGGCGAGCCCGGCCCGCCGCACGACCTGGCGAGCGAGGTTGGGACCATTGCCGGCCATGCGCGCGTGGCCGAGGAGCACCTCGTCCACCGCGTCGCGCGGCACGCCGCTCCGCTCGATCGCGGCGGTTGCCGCGACGCCGGCCAGGTGCGCGGCGCTCGAGGCGGCGAGCGCGCCGCCGAAGTTGCCGATCGGCGTGCGCACCGCGCCCGCGAGGTAGACGCGTCGTTCCTCCATCACTGGTCGTCGCGACGCGGACCGCGGGGCGGGCCGCCCTCGCGCGGACCACCCGGACGCGGGCCGCCCGGGCGCGGGCCGCTGCCACCGGGCCGCGGGGGGCCGCCGGGACGGGGTCGGGGACCCGCCTCAGGCGGGTGCGGACGCGGG
This sequence comes from Verrucomicrobiia bacterium, assembly GCA_035577885.1. GTDB lineage: Bacteria > Eisenbacteria > RBG-16-71-46 > RBG-16-71-46 > RBG-16-71-46 > JAIOPA01. The sequence goes on along the minus strand of DATLUU010000560.1, from coordinate 1,613 downwards.
CCCGAGCCTGCGGGCCGGTCGGAACGTGGGGTGAAGGGACGCGGGCCATCCGGACGCGGTGGGCGATCGGAGCGCGGGCGGGGACCCGCCTCTGGCGGGTGCGGACGCGGTCCGTCCGGGCGCGGCGGACGATCCTCGCGCGGAGTGAATGGCCGCGGCCCTGCGCCACCGGCAGGCCGATCCGAGCGCGGAGTGAACGGGCGCGAGCCCTCGGGGCTCGGCGGACGATCCTCGCGTGGCGTGAATGGCCGCGCGCCTTCCGGCCGCGGCGGCCGGGGCGTGAACGGACGCGACGTGCCACCGGTACTGCCACCGCCGCCCGGTGAGAACCCGCCGCGATCCGCCTCGCGCGTGCGCTGCAGCGCGTCGAAGCCCTTGGTCGCCACGCGCTCGATCTTCTTGCGCGCGAGCTTGCGCGAGCCGAAGCCAGGGCGCGCGCCGGGCTCCGCGTCGGTGGTCTTCCGGATCTGCTCGATGCGGTTGCCCTCTTCGTCGGCGTAGTCCTCGGCGAGCGACTCCTCGATCGGCACCTCGGGCGAGGGACCGCGCAGCACCACGAACCAGCCGTCGGCGTCCTCCACCTCCGCCATGCGGCCGATCTCCTCCTCCGTGGGCGTGGTGGCGAAGCGCACGCCGCGCTCGCGCAGCTCGTCGGCCCAGGCATCCAGGTCGTCGTCCATGAGCGCGAACGAGATGCGCTGCTCGGGCGAGAGCGGCAGGCCGTCGGCGTCACGCCACGCGTGCAGCGTGAGCCGCGCACCGCCGGTGTCGAACTCCATCCAGTGCTCGCGCTCCTCCGCGATCTTGAAGCCGAGCGCGTCGTGGTAGAAGCGCGCGCAGGCCTCGAATCCCTGCGCGTTGACGATGGCGTGCGAGAGCCGCGGCCACGGCCCGGGCGCCGTGGGCTTCCGGCGCTCGACCAGCTGGATGACGTTGCCCTCGGGATCCGCGACGCGCGCGATGCGGCAGTCGGCGGACTCCTCGATGTCGCCCCTGGGCGTGACCCCGCGCGAGGCGAGCTGCGAGAGCCGGCTCTCGAGCGGGCCCACATCGAAGCCCAGCTCGATCCGTGGCTTCTCGCCCTCGGCGAGCGCGCGCAGCGCCAGGGCCGCGTCGCGGGTGCCGAACTGCACCCAGCGCGCGGCCGCGGTGGCGGCGCTCATGCCCAGCGACTTCTCGTAGAACTCGCGCTGCCGCGCGAGCTCCGGCGTGAACAGTACGACGACGCTCAGGCGCCCCATGGCCGCATCCTCACTCCATCACTCGAGGTTCATCCATACGCTCTTCACCTGCGTGTACTCGTGCAGGCTCGCCTCGCCGAGATCGCGGCCGAATCCTGAACCCTTGACGCCCCCGAACGGCATGCCCGGGTCATAGAAGTTGTACATGTTCACCCACACGGTGCCGGCGGCGAGCCGGCGCGCCACCGTGTGGGCCTTCCTCACGTCGCGCGTCCACACGCCGGCGGCGAGGCCGTAGGGCACGTCGTTCGCCTGCGCCACGGCGTCGTCCACGCCGTCGAACGGGATCACCGACAACACCGGCCCGAAGATCTCCTCCTGCGCCACGCGCATGCGGTTGTTGACGCCCGCGAGCACCGTGGCCTGGACGAA
>DATLUU010000559.1:0-3237 GCA_035577885.1 Verrucomicrobiia bacterium | reverse complement strand
GGCGAAGAGCCGCAACCGGTTCTAACGCGTCGGAACGTCCTCGACGTTGACCATGACGTGGTCGAAGAACGCGTGGATCGCGCGCTCCATTTCCAGGAGCTCCGGCAGGATGCCGGCGTAGTCACGCTTCTCCCAGCGCTCTGCGGTGCGCGCGCGCGCCAGCTCGCACGCAGCGAGCAGCGCCTGCTCGTAGGCGTCCAGCAGCCGCGCGGCGTCGAGCTTCGGCGGCAGCGGCTCGGTCGCGGCGCGGAGGATGTTCGAGACGCGCTTGAACAGGATGACGAGCGGCTCGAAGCGCGGATCGTCGCGGAAGCCGGCGAGGGTGCGAGCACGCGCGAGCGCATCGGCGGCATCGCACCACCCCGGCCGCTCTGAGCCGCCCATGCGGATGCGCGCCTCGAGCGACGCGTCGCGGATGTCGTAGGCGAGGCCGCGCTCCTCGAGCGCGGTGTCCACGCGCGAGCGCAGGAACTCGCCCAGCTTCTTCATGATCTCTGCCTGGGCGAGATCGGGATCGGCGGCGAAGAACGGCCGCGTGATCTCCATCGCTGCGGCGCGCAGGTCCAGCGACCAGTCGCGCTCGAGGAGGATGCGGATGGCGCCGTTCGCCGCGCGGCGCACGCCGTAGGGGTCCTCGGAGCCACTGGGAGCCTTGCCGGCGACGAACGCGCCGGCGACGTGGTCCAGCTTGTCGGCGAGCGCCAGTACCGCGCCCGCGGCCGAGAACGGCGGCTCGTCTCCGGCACCGCGCGGCCGGTAGTGCTCGGCGATGGCGTCGGCCACGGCGTCGCTCTCGTGCGCACGGCGCGCGTAGTGGCCGCCCATGATGCCCTCGAGGCTCGCGTACTCCTTGCCGCTGCCGATCATCTCCGAGAGCAGGTCGGTCTTGCACAGCAGCGCTGCGCGTACCGCCGCATCGCGCGCCGACGGCGCCAGCCGCTCGGCGAGCCAGCCGGCGAGCGACTCGAGCCGCTTCGCCTTGTCGCGCAGCGTGCCCAAGCCCTCCATCCACACCACGCCCGCGAGCTTCTCCACCAGGTCAGCCGGCTTGTGCTTCAGGTCCGTGTCCCAGTAGAAGCGCGCGTCTTCGAGCCGCGCCACGAGCACGTCCTCGTTCCCCTTGCGCACGGTGGCGAGCGCCGCGGCGTCGCCGTTCCGGACGGTGAGGAAGCAGGGCTTGAGCGCCGCATCGGCGCCTTCCACGGCGAAGAAGCGCTGGTGCTCGCGGAGCGCGGTGACGATGACCTCGCGCGGCAGCTCCAGGTAGCGCTCGTGGAACCCGCCGGCCACGGCGGTGGGCCACTCGATCAGGTAGTTGACGATGTCCACCAGCTCGTCGTCGGCGACGACACGGCCCGACTTCTCGCCCGCCGCGGCCGTGATCTGCTCGCTCACCGCGCGCCGGCGCTCGGTGGGATCGGCGAGGACTTTCGCCTTGCGCAGCGACTCGACGTAGCTCCCGGGCTCCTTCACCTCGAGCGGCGCCGGGTGGAGGAAACGATGGCCGTACGTGCTGCGGCCGGCATCGAGCCCGAACGCCTGCACCGGCACGATGTCCTTGCCGAGCAGCGCCACGAGCCAGCGCACGGGGCGGCCGAAGCGATAGTCGCCCGCGTCCCAGCGCATCGATTTCGGGAACTGGAGCTTCATCGCCACCTGGCCGAGCATCGCCGGCAGCACCTCGTGCGCGGGCTTGCCCTTGTGGTGCACGGTGACCGCGACGTACTCGCCCTTGGGCGTCGACACCTTCCGCACCGCCGAGGGCTCGACGCCCTTCCCCGCGCAGAAGCCGAGCAGCGCGCGCGTCGGGTGGCCGTCGGCATCGAACGCCACGCGCGTGGCGGGCCCCATCGCCTCCTCATCGAAGTCGGTCTGGCGCTCGGCGAGCCGGTGCACGATCACCGCGAGCCGCCGCGGCGTGCCGTGCGTGACCACGCCGCCGAATGAGAGACGCAGCTCCTCGAGCCCCGCGCGCACGCCGCGCTCCAGCTGCTCGAGCGCCGGCGGCGCGTAGCCCGCGGGCAGCTCCTCGACGCCGATCTCGAACAGCAGCTCGCGCGCGCTCACCGGCGCGCCTCCTCATTCGCCGGTGCTTGCGCGGGCTTCGTCGCCGCGCCGTCCTTCGCCGGCTTCGCCTTCCCCGCCGCCTTCGCCGCGGCCTCGTCGCGCCACTGGAGCCAGCGCGCGCGCTCGGCCTCGTCCTTGATGAGCGGGTAGCCCAGCTCGCCGCGCAGGTCGGCGTACGCCTGCGCCGCGCGCCGCGCCAGCTTGCGCACGCGGCCGATGTAGCCCACGCGCTCGCTCACCGAGATCGCGCCGCGCGCATCGAGCAGGTTGAAGACATGCGAGCACTTGATGACGGCGTCGTAGCCCGGGTTCACGAGCTTCAGCTCCAGGAGCCGCGCCGCCTCGGCCTCCCAGATCTTGAACATCTCGAACAGCTCGGCGACCGGCGCCTGCTCGAAGTTGTAGGTCGACCACTCCCACTCGTTCCGCAGCCACAGGTCGCCCCAGGTCACGCCCGGCGCCCAGTGCAGGTCCTGCACCCGGTCGGTGCCCTGGAGCATCATGCCGATCCGGTCGAGCCCGTACGTGAGCTCGGCGGAGACGACCGGCAGCTCGAGCCCGCCGCACTGCTGGAAGTAGGTGAACTGCGAGATCTCGGTGCCATCGCACCACACCTGCCAGCCGAGGCCCGCGGCCCCGAGCGTCGGGCTCTCCCAGTCGTCCTCGACCAGCCGCAGGTCGTGCTTCAAGGGATCCAGACCCATGGCAGCGAGCGACTGGAAGTAGGCGTCCACGACGTCGGCCGGCGCGGGCTTCAGCAGCACCTGGTACTGGAAGAACTGCTGGAAGCGGTTGGGGTTCTCGCCGTAGCGGCCGTCTTTCGGACGGCGCGAGGGCTCCACGTAGGCGACGCGCCAGGGCTCGGGCCCGAGCGAGCGCAGGAACGTGGCGGGATTGAACGTACCCGCGCCCACCTCGGAGGGGTAGGGTTGCTGGATCACGCACCCGCGCTCGGCCCAGAACTGCTCGAGCGCGAGGATCATGTGCTGGAGCGAACGGCGGGGTTCAGGTGCGGGCATGCTTCGGCGGGCTCCGGGCGGATGGGCGGCGAGTGAACGGGCGAGTGTATGCGGCGCGTGCGGGACCCGCCAGTCGATCAGTCTCCGCTCGCGCGCGGCGGTTCGCCGGCTTCGAGCCCGCGCAGCACCTCGAGCGAGCGCAGGCCCTGGA
>DATLUU010000558.1:0-7770 GCA_035577885.1 Verrucomicrobiia bacterium | reverse complement strand
GCGCTCGTGCTCGGAAGTCAGATCGCGAAGGCGGGAGCGGAGATCGAGAAGACAGCCAGGTACCGCTTCGAGCTGCGCTCGAACGAGCAGGCCAGGATCGAATGAGCGGTCACTGCCCGGTTCAAGTGTCACTTGAACTGGGCGGAGCGGCTCGCCCGAGTGCTCCGGTCGCGCTTCAAGTTTCACTTTAGGCGCGGTGCCGACGCCGACAGTGCTCGCCAGCGTCCCCTGGCACGCACCTCGAGTATCACTTGAACCCGGTGCCCGGTGGCGGGGCGGCCACTTCCCCGCTCTCCGCGAGGCTTACGAGAACATGCTCCTCGCGACGAAGAGCAGGTTCGCCGGGCGCTCGGCGAGGCGGCGCATGTACCACGGGAACCAGTGCGCGCCGTAGCTGATGAGCACGCGCACGTTGCGACCGGACTTCACGAGCTTGAGCTGCTCGTTGCGCTGGATGCCGAACAGCAGCGCGTACTCGTAGTCCTTGGCGCCGACGTTCATGCGCCTTGCCAGAAGCTCGAGTTCGCCGATCAGGTTCCGGTCGTGCGTCCCCAGCGTCGCCCAGGCGCCGTTCGCGCGCGGGCCCGGCTTCCACAGCTGCTCCGCCATCCAGTGGAAGTTGTCGTCCACGTCGCGCTTGTCGGGGAACGCCTTCTCCGGCGGCTCCGCATACGCACCCTTCACGATGCGGATCGCGGGGCCCATGGGCAGCAGCGACTCGAGGTCGGCGCGCGTGCGCCGGAGATACGCCTGCAGGCACACGCCCACGTTCGCGTGCGTCTCGCGCAGCTTGCGATAGAGCTGCAGCGTGCCCTCGGTGTAGGCACTCCCCTCCATGTCGATCCACAGCCGGCTGCCGTGCACGCGCGCCGCCTCGGCCAGTGTGCGCGTGTGGCGCGTGCACAAGTCGCGGTCGATGTCGTAGCCCAGCTGCGTCGGCTTCACCGAGACCTCGCCGCGGATGCCGGCGGCGCGGATACGCTGGAGCGTGGTCTGGTAATGCGCGAGCACCGCGTCGGCCTCGGAGCGGTCGCTGAGGTTCTCGCCCAGGTGCGTGAGCGTGACCGCGATGCCGGCCTTGTTCTGCTCGGCGGCGGCGGCGAGCGCCTCCTCCAGCGTCTCTCCCGGCATGAACCGGCGCACCGCCTGCTTCACGAACCGCCGCTTCGTGGCCTGGCGCTGGAGCCACGCATTCCGGGAACCGGCAAGGAGAAGGCTGCGCATCGGGTTCATGTCTTCCTTCCAGGAGGGCGACACGGCGGCGACAACACCCAAGATTAGCAGAGCGCCGCACCGGCCGGGATCGCGCGGCGGATGGTGACGAGCGGACGGTCGGGGGGCGCGGACATTCCCATGTCCCACTCTACCCCAGGAATCTGCTAGACCTCCCCACCATGCCCGCCGCCGATGGCCGCCGGAGCGCGCAGCGCGCGTGGTGCCTCTACGACTGGGCGAACTCGGTGTTCGCCACCAGCGTCGTGTCCGCGATCCTGCCCGTGTACTTCGCGCGCACCGCCGCGCACAGCATGCCCGCGCACCACGCCACCGCGATCTGGGGCTACGCGAGCGCCGCAGCGCTCGCGGTGACCGCGGTGCTCTCCCCCATCGTCGGCGCGCTCGCCGACCAGTCCCGGCGCCGGAAACCGCTGCTCATGGGCTGCGTGCTGCTCGGCTGCGCGGGGACGATGGCGCTGGCGCTCACGCCACCCGGGAACTGGAACGGGCTCCTCGTCTCCTTCGCGGTGTCGTTCGTGATGTTCGCGATCGGGAACGTGCTCTACGACTCGCTGCTCCCCGCCGTGGCCGAGGCCGAGGAGATGCACGACGTCTCCGCGCGCGGGTTCGCGTGGGGCTACATTGGCGGCGGCGTGCTGCTCGCCGTGCACCTGGCGATGATCACCCTGCCGCACCGCTTCGGCCTCCCGGATGCGGCCACGGCCACGCGCGTGGCGTTCGCGAGCGTGGCAGTGTGGTGGTTCGGCTTCTCGTTGCCGCTGTTCCGGCGCGTGCCCGAGCCCGAGTCCGAGCGCTCGGGTGTGCCCGCGCGCGCGCTGCCCGCGGCGGTGTTCGGCCAGCTCGGCCGCACGCTCTCGGGGCTCGGCGCCCAGCCCGACCTGCTGCGCTTCCTGATCGCGTTCTGGCTCTACTCGGACGGCATCGGCACCATCATCAAGATGGCGACGATCTACGGCGTCGAGGTGGGATTGAAGGACGCGGACCTGATGGGCGCACTGCTCATGGTGCAGATCGTGGCCGCGCCCGCCTCGATCGCGTTCGGCCGGCTGGCAAAGCCGCTCGGTGCGCGCGGCGCCGTGCTGCTGGGGATCGCCGGCTACACGGGGATCAGCGTGTTCGCGTTCTTCCTCCAGCGCCCGTGGCAGTTCTGGGCGCTGGCGTTGCTCGTGGCGCTGTTCCAGGGCGGCACGCAGGCGCTGTCGCGCTCGATGTTCGCTTCGCTGGTGCCGCGCGGGCGCAGCGGCGAGCTGTTCGGCTTCTACTCGGTGAGCGAGAAGCTCGCCGGCGTCGTCGGCCCGGTGCTGTTCGCCGCGGTGACGCAGTTCACGCACGGCGGACGGCTCGCCACGCTCACGCTGCTGCCGCTCTTCTTGGGCGGCGCCTGGCTGCTCTCCACCGTGGACCTCGAGCGCGGCCGGCGGGCGGCCACGGGCGCCTGAAGCTCACTTCTTCGCGCGCGGGCGGGCGGCGCGCGGCGCTTTCGGCACGGGCTTCGCCTTCGGCGCGGGCTTCGCCTTCGCCGCGGGCTTCGCTTTCGCCGCGGCAGCCTGCTTCGGGGCGCCGGCGGGTTTCGCGGGCTGGTTCGAGGCGTGCGTCTCCACCTCGCGCCACTCCGCGTCGGAGAGCTTCACCTCCAGCGCCTTCAGGTTCTGCTCGAGCTGCGCCGTGATGGTGACGCCGAGGATGGCGCTCGAGACCGCCGGATTCCTCAACACCCACGCCAGCGCCACCGCCGCGGGCTCGAGCCCACGCGGCGCGCACCATTTCCCGAGCCGCTCCGCGGCCGCGACGTTCTCCGGCGTCAGCGCCTTCTGCGACTCGAGGAAGTGCGCGAACGAGCCGGTGGCGCGGCTGCCCTCGGGACGCGCGCCGGCGGCGTACTTGTTCGTGAGCACGCCCTGCGCGAGCGGCGAGTAGACGATCATGCCGATGCCGTTCCTCCGGCAGTACGCCGCGTGGCCGTCCTCCACGTGGCGGTCGAGCAGGCTGTAGCGCGGCTGCGAGGAGATCATCCGCGTCCAGCGCTCGCGCGCCTGGATCGCCGCCACCTCGTCGGCGAGCGGCGGCTGCTCGTCGAAGTTCGAGAACCCGACGTAGCGCGTCTTCCCCATGCGCACCAGGTCCTCGAACGCGCGCAGCGACTCCTCGATGGGCGTGTCCGCGTCGGGCGCGTGGAACTGGTAGAGGTCGACGTAGTCGACGCCGAGCCGCTTGAGGCTCGCGTCCATGGCGTCGAAGATGTGCTTGCGCGAGAGCCCGCGGCCGAGCGGCCCCTCGCCCACCCGGCCCATGCACTTGGTGGCGACCACGATCTCGCCCCGCGGCAGGTCGCGGATCGCAGCCCCCAGTGCACGCTCGGCGCCGCCCTTCGCGTAGACGTCGGCGGTGTCGAACAGGTTGATGCCCAGGTCGAACGCCTTGCGCACGATCGACGCGGCATCGGCCTCGCCGACACTGCCTCCGAACGTCGTCCACGAGCCGAGCGAGAGCTCCGACACCTTGAGGCCACTGTTGCCGAGACTGCGATAGTTCATGGTCGACCCTGCGTGGGAGAGACGATGGTGGGCTTGGAAGCCGGGCAGCGTAGCGCCGGGTCAGGACCGCGCCAAATCCACATGGCGCGCGCGCTCGAGTATTGGCGCACGCGAACGCCGCCGTTAGAATCTTCGCCGCCACGAACGGGGCACCCAGCTCAGGTGGGTCCGCCGCCGTGCCCGCCGGTCCTTGAGCTTCCCGGAGACCCTGCCCTCGATGATCCCCGCACCGCCGTCCCGCCGGCGGGCCCGACCCCTCGCGCCCGTGCTCGGCGCGCTGCTCGCGCTCGTGCTGCTGGTTCCCGCCGCCCGTGCCGCGGAGCCGGATTACTCGGGCTGGAGCGACTTCCTCCACAAGTACCTGGTGGTGCTGCGCGAGAAAGGGAAGCCCTGGGACTCGCGGTTCGACTACGAGCAGCTCTACGTCGACGAGGGCATCTGGACCAAGCACCGCTCGGACGCGCTCTCCGCGCTGCACACGCAGCTCCTGTCCGTGGATCCCACCGACATGACGCCGGCCGAGCGCACCGCGTGGGCCATCAACGCCTACAACTTCCTCGTCATCGAGCGCATGACGCTCTACCTGCTGGTGCCGGGCCGGAAGTTCATGCGCTTCGACTCCCCGAAGGAGGTGAACCGGGACGACGGCTCGTTCTTCGCGGCGATCGTCGCGAACGTGCAGGGCACGAACTACTCACTCACCGGCTTCGAGCGCCGCTTCGTCTACGGCGACACCACTGCGGATGCCGCCGACAACGGCCTGCTGCCGCGCAGCAGGCCCGGGGACCCGCGGCTCGCGTTCGCGGTGTGCAAAGCTTCGAAGTGCACCGGGCCGCTCCAGCCCAAGGTCTATCGCGCGGACTCGCTGGAGAAGCAGCTCGACCACGCCACGCGCACGGCGCTGGCGCTCCCCGCCTACGTGAAGGCGGACGCCAAGACCGGCGAGCTGGCGGCGACGAACCGCTTCTTCGAAGAGCGCTGCGATTACGGCGGGAACGAGCTTCCCGGCGTGCTGCCGTTCCTCAAGAAGTACGGCACGCTGGCGACCCGGCAGCTGATCACCACGCGCAAGCTGACGCGCGTGTCGCGCTTCTTCGAGCCCGACTGGAAGCTGAACCAGTACGACCGCCCGAAGCCCAAGGTGCCGGGCGCGGAAGGGGCGACGACGCCCAAGTCGAACTGACGCGGCTCGCGACCCGGCGGCCACCGGACGCCCGATGCTGCTATCTTCCGCCCGCGATGCGCACAGGGCGGTGCACACCATGGCGGCAATGAGCGGACCCGAACGCGACCTGCTCGTACTGGGCGGCGGCGTCACCGGGCTCGGTGTCGCACGGCTCGCCGCGCGCTCCGGCTGGAGCGTGACCGTGGTCGAGCGCGACGATCTCGCCACCGGCGCGAGCAGTGCCACGAGCCACATGCTGCACGGGGGCTTGCGCTACCTCGAGCACGGACGCTTCCGGCTCGTGCGCGAAGCGCTCGCCGAGCGCATGGCGGTCTCGCGCCTGGCACCCGCGCTCGCGCGACCGGTGCGCTTCCTGGTGCCGCTCCGAAAGGGCGACCGCGTGGGACCGTTCCAGCTCCGCGCCGGGCTCGCGCTCTATGACCTCCTGGCCGGGCGCTCGGGCCTCTCGCCGCACGTGCTCGCGGCGTCGCGTCAGGCGCTGGCGATGGAGCCCGGGCTCTCACCCGATGGCCTGCGCGCCGCGGGCGTCTATTCGGATGTGGTGATGGACGACGCGCGCATCGCCATCGCGGTGGCGCGCGATGCGGCCGCGCACGGCGCCGAGATCCTCCCCCGCACCGAGCTGGTCGCGGCGCGCCCCGAGCCCAGCACCGGCCGGCAGGTGGTGGAGGTGCGCGCGCGCGTGGCGGGCGGCGTGCGCTCGCTGAAGCCCCTGCTCATCGTCAACGCCACCGGCGCCTGGGGCGATCGCACGCGCGCCTCGCTGCTCGGGATGCTGCAGCCGGGACGCAACGACCCGCCACGTCTGCTCCGTCCCTCGCGCGGCACGCACCTCGTCTACCCCTCGCTCACCGAGGGCCACGGTCTGGTGATGCTGGCCGGCGACGGCCGCGTCACGTTCGTCATCCCGTTCGCGGGCCGCTCACTCGTCGGCACCACCGAGGTCGAGACCGATTCGCCGCCCGCCGAGGGCCAGCGCCGGCCGACGCCGGACGAGATCCGTTACCTCGCGCGCGAGGTGGCGCGCGTGGTGCCGGCGGCGGCGCGCGCGCACCCGATCGCCGTCTACGCCGGCATCCGGCCGCTGCTCGCGGCGGAGGAGCGGGTGGGCGAAGCCTCGCGCGAGCACCACATCGTCGACGATGGACCGCTGCTGACGATCGCGGGCGGCAAGTACACCACGTTCCGCGTCATGGCCCGAGACGTGTTCGTGACCGCGGCACGGAAGCTCAAGCGCGCCACGCCGCCGGCCGAGGACGGCGCCACGGCTCTGCCGGCCCCGCTCGCCGACGGCGTCCGTGACGAGGACCTCGCGCACCACGCGATCGAGCACGAGTGGGCGATCTCGCTCGAGGACATCGTCCGCCGCCGCAGCACGCGCTGGCTCGCCGACGACCGCGGGCTCGCGGCTGCGCGCCGCATGGCGCCGGTGCTGGCCCGAAGCCTGGGCTGGGATGCCATTCGTGAGAAAGAGGAGGTCGACCGCTTCGAATCCAGCGTGCGCGACGAGCTGGTGATGCTCGACCGCGCGCTCGCGGCGCACTAGGCACAGGAGGCCGCCCATGCCCGACACCGAACCGCTGGTCCTCGCACTCGACCAGGGCACGACCGGCTCCACCGCGCTCCTGCTCGACCGGCGCGGGCGCGTACGCGGACGCGGCTACGAAGAGCTGCCGCAGCATTTCCCCAAGCCCGGCTGGGTGGAGCACGACGCGAATGAGATCTGGGCGAGCACGCTGTCCGCCACGACTCGGGCGCTCGCTGCTGCCCGCGCACATGCAAAGGACATCGCCGCGATCGGCGTCACGAACCAGCGCGAGACCACGCTGCTCTGGGACCGGCGAACGGGCGAGCCGCTCGGACACGCGATCGTCTGGCAGGACCGGCGCACGGCGCCGCGCTGCGACGAGCTGCGCCGCCGCGGTCGCGAGGCCGCGATCCGCCGCGCCACCGGGCTCGTCTGCGATCCCTACTTCTCCGCCACCAAGCTCGAGTGGCTGCTCGCGCACCGTTCCGGCGTGCGTGCGAAGCTGGCCGCGAACCGGCTCGCGTTCGGCACCGTGGACAGCTGGCTCATCTGGAAGCTGACCGGCGGCGAGGTGCATGCGACCGATCCCACGAACGCTTCGCGCACGATGCTCTACGGGCTCCGCTCGCGCCGCTGGGAGCCGGCGCTGCTGCGCACGTTCGGCGTTCCCGCTTCCGTGCTGCCCGAGGTGCGCCGCTCCGCCGGCGACTTCGGGGTCACGAAGGGCGTGAAGGGGCTTCCTGACGGCGTCAAGATCTCGGGTGTCGCAGGCGACCAGCAGGCGGCGCTGTTCGGCCAGGGCTGTGTCGCGCCCGGGCAGAGCAAGAACACGTACGGCACCGGCTGCTTCCTGCTGCTCCACACCGGTGCGAAGCCGGTCGCCTCGCGCTCTGGATTGCTCACGACCGTGGCCTGCGACGCCACGGGCGGACCAGCCTACGCGCTCGAGGGCAGCGTGTTCGTGGGCGGCGCCGCGGTGCAATGGCTGCGCGACGGGCTCGGGTTGATCGCGAAGGCCGCCGAGACCGAGGCGATCGCGCGCTCGGTCGAGGACTCGGGCGGCGTGGTGCTGGTGCCGGCGTTCGCGGGCCTCGGCGCGCCTTACTGGCGCGCCGACGTGCGCGGCGCGCTGTTCGGCCTGACGCGCGGCTCGACGCGCGCGCACGTGGTGCGCGCCACGCTCGAGTCGTTGGCGTTCCAGAGCCGCGACCTGGTGGAGGCGATGGCCCGTGACGCGCACGCTCGCGTACGTGCGCTCCAGGTCGACGGTGGCGCGGTGGCGAACG
>DATLUU010000557.1:0-2058 GCA_035577885.1 Verrucomicrobiia bacterium | reverse complement strand
ACGTCCCAGTAGCGCTCCTTCCGCGTCCACACGCGGACGATGAAGTTGACCGACGACTCCGCGAGCTGGTGCAGCTTGATGACCGGGGCCGGCTCGGTGAGCACCTTCTCGTTGGCGCGCACCACCTCGGCGAGCACGCGCTCGACCAGGTCCACGTCGTCGCCATAGGCGACGCTGAACGTGAGGTCGACGCGGCGGATGGGCTCCGCGGTGCGGTTGCGGATCACCCCGCCCCAGATCGAGCTGTTGGGCACGATCAGCGTCTGGTTGTCCGGGGTGAGGATCGTGGTCGAGACGAGGCTCATGCGCTTCACGGTGCCGGCCACGCCCGCGGCCTCGATCTCGTCGCCGAGGTCGAAGGGCCGCGTGCCGAGGATCAAGCTGCCGGCAGCGAGGTTCGCGAGCGTGTTCTGGAGGGCGAAGCCCACGGCGAGGCCGGCGATGCCGAAGCCCGCGAGCACGGGGGCGAGCTGCACCCCCAGTTGGGTGAGGATCACGGCGATGCCCAGCGTCATCACCGCGGTCCCGGCGAGGCGCGAGAGCGTGGCGCGCATCAGCTCGGAGAGCTGCGACCGCCGCACCGCGCGCCGGACGGCGCGGCGCACGAGGCGCGCGGCCCAGCGGAAGGCGAGGAAGGTGATGGCGATGAGCAGCGCCTGGAACAGCCACTGCGGGGCCTTCACCGACAGGAACTCGCCGAGGTGCGAGCTCCAGGCCTGGAGCAGCCCCAGCAGCACCCGCCAGCGGAACACGTCCGCCGAGATCCGCCCCGTGGACAGGATCAGCGCCACGCGCAGGTCCGAGTCCTCGAGCCCCAGGCGGTCCATGAGCTCGGTCACCGAGGTCATCGCCGCGGCGGCGCGATTCACGCGCTCCTCGGCCGCATCGAGCGCGTAGCGAAGGTCCGAGCTCGTCGTGTTCCGCGCCAGCTGCGCGGCGGCGCTCGCACGGTCGCGGGTCACCACCTCGAGGCGGGCGACGAGGCCGGTGGCGGCGGCGCGCAGCCCGCGGGCGAGGTACGCGCGCTGCTCGGAGAGGTCGATCCCCGCGCGCTCGAGCGCCAGCACCACGCCCACGAGCCCCTGGTAGGACTCGAGGATGCGATCGGAGAGCCGCGTCATGTCGGACTCGATCGACAGCCGCTGGGCGCCGGTCGCGGCGTCGCTCTCGCGACCGAGCCCGGCGAGCTGGCGACGCCGGCGCTCGAGTTGGGTCATGTAGGACTTCCACTGCTCGCGCAGCGCAGCCGCCGCGAGGCGGCGGTCTGCCGCCGTGTCGCCCCGCTCCGCGGCGACCTCGCGGAGCCGCTCGGCCACCGACATCCACGCACCCTCGACCTCGAGGTGCCGCTTCCAGATCAGCTCCTCGAGGAACTCCCGCGGGGCGCCGGACGAGGAGTCCGCGATCGCGGTGAGCGAGTCCCGCGCGCGGGCACTGGCGCGCAGATCGATGAGCGCGGCCCGCAAGGCGTCCGGCGGCGGCGGTGCGGCGGGCGGCGCGGGGGAGCGCGCGGCGATCGTGGCCAGCGCCATCGCGGCGGCGAACGCGAATGAGAATACGAACCGTCTGGACATGAGATGGCCCCTCGCTGGCCGCTCGGTGCGGCGGCGATGTAGAGTCGCCGCCCGGGCCGCTCGGGCGCAAGCGCGGGCCGAACGCCTGAGGTTCGTCGGGGGGGAACGATGCGGGCAATGGTGCTCTCGAGCGCGCGGGTCGCGCGCGTCGCAATGGGAGCTGCAGCGCTGGCGCTGGCGTCGATCGCCATGCCGCCCGCCACGCGCGCGCAGGCCGCCCCGGAGAGCGCCACCGGCGGCCCCGCCCTCGCGGCAGCACCCGCCCCGGCCGCGCTCGTCGTCCACGGCGACACCATCGCCTGGTTCGAAGCGACCGTGGCCGGCATCCCGCCGGTCCGACGCGTGAGCATCGCGCACGAGCGCCTCGAGTCGCTGCGGAGCAATCAGATGCTCCAGGCCGTGCGGGCCGAAGCGTTCGAGAGCGGCCACATGATCCTCGTCGGCGACCTGTTTGCGTTCATGTTCGTCGCCCCCGACAGCACCG
>DATLUU010000556.1:0-3023 GCA_035577885.1 Verrucomicrobiia bacterium | reverse complement strand
CCGCGCCATCTACCACGACGGCTGGGTGGCCGCGACGCGGCACTCGATCCCGTGGCTCATGGTGCCGCTGCCGCCGTTCGACCAGGACCGCTGGGAGCTCTACGACGTCGAGCACGACTTCAGCGAGTCGAACGACCTCGCCGCCAAAAACCCCGACAAGCTGCGCGCGCTTAGAGACTTGTTCACGCAGGAGGCGATCAAGAACCACGTGTTCCCGCTCGACGATCGGCGCTCCGAGCGCTTCGATCCCTCGGTCGCCGGCCGGCCGGACCTGCTCGGCCCGCGCACCTCGATGACGCTCTACGAGGGCATGGCGGGCATCAGCCCGAATGCGTTCATCAATACCGTGGGCCGCTCGTACTCGATCACTGCCGAAGTGGAGGTCCCCGCGGGCGGCGCCCACGGCGTGATCTTCTCGAACGGCGGCCGGTTCGGCGGGTATTCGCTGTACATGAAGGGCGGGAGGGTCACCGAGGTCTACAACTACGGCGGGCTCAAGCCGACGCCGGTCTCCTCGGGCGTGCTGTCTCCGGGCAAGCACACCGTCCTCTACGACTTCGTCTACGACGGCGGCGCGCCCGGCTCAGGCGGCGTGAGCCGGCTTTCCGTGGACGGCAAGCCGGCGGGCGAGGCTCGCGTCGAGCGCACGATGCCGTTCTTCCTCTCCGAGGAGAGCGTGAACGTCGGCATGGACGAGGAGACGCCGGTCACCGACGACTACGCGCAGGGCGACAACCATTTCAGCGGTCGCATCCTGCGTGTGACCGTGGAGACGCAGGCGCCGGAGAAGAAGTAGCGTCGTCGGCTCGTCCCCCCGTGAACCCCATGTGCAAGCGCACGGTGCCCGGGGGGGCGGTGCCGCGGCGGACTGCTCGCCGCGCGCGCTTCCGACGTATAGAGTGGGCGGCCATTCCAGAGGTCGGTTCGTGCGGAACCGCCGGGTACGCGATGGCTCCCCGCGGCCGCAGCCACACCCCATCCCCCCGGAGGCATGGCCGTGCTTCGCAAGATCCTGCTGGGACTGCTCGCCGTGGTGGTGCTGTTCGTTGCCGGATTCGCGATCTTCGTCGCCTCGCGCCAGCACCTCACGTTCAACGGCGTCCCGTACCCGCAGGTCGCGGCCTCGACCGACACCGCGGTCATCGCACGTGGGCACTACCTGGTGCGGAACGTGGTGAACTGCGCCCAGTGCCACGGCGATCCGGCGCAGGCCGCGGCGCGCGCCTCGGGCGAGGACGTGCCGCTCTCCGGCGGCCAGGTGTTCGACATTCCCCCCGGCAAGTTCTACGTGCGCAACATCACGCCCGACCAGGAGACCGGCATCGGGCGCTACACGGACCAGGCCGTGGCGCGAGCGCTCCGGAACGGTGTCGGGCCCGACGGCCGGGCGCTGCTGCCGTTCATGGAGGTCCAGGGGCTATCCGACGACGATCTGCTCGCGGTGGTGTCGTACCTGAGGTCCCAGCCGCCGGTGCACCACGAGGTGCCGATGCACCAGTACAACCTGCTCGGCGCGATCGTGAGGGCGACGGTGCTCGCGAACCCCGTGGGACCCAGGGAGACGCCGCTCGCGAAGAGCCCGCGCGGCGCCACGATCGAGAACGGCCGCTACCTCGCGGAGTCGGCGGCGCTGTGCTGGGCCTGCCACACGCAGCGGAGCCAGCAGACCGGCGCGCTGATCGGGCCCCGCTACGGCGGCGCGATCGCGTTCGAGGAGAGCGCCGACCACCAGTACTCGTGGTCGCCGCCCAACATCACCAGCGACTCGACCGGCCGGCTGGGCGCGATGAGCGAGGACGAGTTCGTCACCCGCTTCCGCGCCGGACGGTTGATCGAAGGCTCGCCGATGCCGTGGCAGAACTTCAGCCGCATGGACGAGGACGACCTGCGCGGGATCTATCGCTACCTGAAGTCGCTGCCGCCGGTGAAGCGCGACGTGGGACCGCCGAAGGTGGAGGTGAAGAAGAAGGGATGAGGGTTCATCGCCAACGTCCTCCGCTGTGGCCGTGGTTGCAGCAGGGGCGTCAGAGCGCCCCGAGTGCCGCCGACCGCATCGCGGCGTCCGCTTCGCGGCCCAGTCGCAAGAGGATGACCGGTAACGCCTCCACGTCCACGCGCTGGGTGTGGAAGTTGACGATGCAGGCGCGGAGCACGTAGCGCCCCTCGATCACCGCGTTGGAGACGAACGCCTCGCCGCCCGCCTGGCAGCGCTCGAGCAGCTGCTGGTTGAGCGCGTTCAGGTACCGGGCGACCCCGGGCTCGGCGGCGCGGGCGCGGAGATCCGCGGGAACGAACCGGAACGTGGCGATGCTCAGCGACTGTGTGACCAGCTCCAGCTCGGGTGTCGCCGCGATCGCCTCGGCCATGACGCGCGACAGGCGCATGTCGTCGCCGATCATGCGCCGGTATCCGGCGGCGCCGGCGGACTTTAGCGCGAGCCACACCTTCAGCGCGCGGAAGCCGCGCGTGTTCTGCGGTCCGTAGTCGACGAAGTTCACCTCGTGCTCCTCGAAGTGGTAGTAGGGCGGGCGGTACGAGAACGCCGCACGCAGCTTCTCGGCGTCGCGCACCAGCGCACAGGCCACCTCGATGGGCGCGTACAGCCACTTGTGCGGGTCGAGCGCGAGCGAGTCGGCGAGTCGAAGCCCGCGGAGGTCGTCCGGGGCGTCCTCCACCGCCGCGGCGAGCGCGCCGTACGCGCCGTCGACGTGGAACCACAGGCGCTCCGCGCGGCACACCTCGGCGATCGCCGGCAGCGGGTCCACCGCGCCCGTGCTCACCGAGCCGGCGGTGCCGACGACGAGGCACGGCCGGTCGCCCGCGGCGCGGTCCGCGGCGATCGCGCGCGCGAGCGCGCCCACGTCCATCCGCTGGCCGGGGTCGGTGGGGATCCAGCGCAGCGCGTCGGTGCCGAGCCCGGAGAGGTCGGTCGCCTTCTGCACCCAGGTGTGCGCCTCGGCGGAGACGTAGACGCGCAGCCGCTCGCTACCCGCCGGCGCCACGCCCTGTTCGCGCACGTTCCA
>DATLUU010000555.1:0-2399 GCA_035577885.1 Verrucomicrobiia bacterium | reverse complement strand
GACCTCGCTCAGAAGTGGACCGTCCAGCTCATGCCGATCGACGGCATGATCGTGAACCAGAGCTCGTCGCCCCGGTCCAGGAACACCTGGCCCGAATCGTCCTTGTTCTTGAAGTAGTCGTAGCCGTACACGTTCTCATGGTTGGTGAGGTTGATCACCTCGACCCAGCCGGTGAAGTCCCCGTGCCGCCCCGACCACTTCCGGGACCCGCGGAGGTCGAACCGCATGTAATCCGGCAGCCGCGCGCCGTAGATCTTCTGCGGCCGGATCGCGAAGTCGGGCTGGCCATAGTCGTTCAGCGCCGGGACGAACTGCTCGAGCGTCGCGGGCCAGCCGCTGTGGTACGAGAACGAACCGTTCCACTGATAGCTTCCGAGCTTGTACGTGAAGTCGACGTTGGCCGCGTGACGCTGGTCCTGCGGCGCACTGTGATGGAGGTCGTAGGTCAGCGGATCGAAGCTGTTGACGTTCTCGATGCTGACCACATCCTCGTTCGAGACCGCGTAGGAGTAGCTGGCGCGCATGACGAGCTTCGAGCCCAGCGGGCGATCGTAGTAGACCTCGACGCCCTTGCTCGTGTTCTCACGCGGGATCACCCGGATGCGGTCCTCGTTCGGCTCCGGGAACGCGTCGACGGCCCCCTTCCAATTGCGGAAGACCGGCCGCAGATGCGTGCCGTGCTTGTAGTAACCCTCGATCCGGAGCATCGACCCCTTGTCCCAGGTGCGGTCCCAGCTCGCGGTCCACTGATCCGTCCGCTCCGAGCGGAAGAACGTCGTGTCGCCGTTCATGATCGCGAGGTCATCGATGTTCTGCATCTGCCGGTAGAGGCCCCATCCCAGGCGCAGCGACATGCCACGTCCCATGCTGTAAGCGGCGCTCACGCGCGGGCTGAAGTCTTGATCGTGCGTCCACGTCGTCTGGTCGTAGCGCACGCCGGTCTCGAGCACCAGCGGGCGCACGACCCGCCAGCGGTTCGACAGGTAGCTCCCGAACTGAGCCCCGGACGGCTCGAAGTGGCCATTCGCGATGATCGGGTACTCACCGGGCGGTGGCGGTTCGGGGTCGTCGGGGTCCTGGTAGGCGATGCTGTGGAACGTGTCCTTGCTGTGCATCTGCCGGATGTCCGCGCCGAACGTGACCAGGTCGTTCTCGGATGCGCTCCAGGCCCAGTCCTGCGTCGCGCCGAACGTGGTGTAGCGCTTTTCGTCGTCCACGACGTAGTAGGGCGCGATCTCCAGCACGTCCCGCTCGGATCCCAGCCGGTTGTGGTTCACCCACCCGCCGAACAGCGTGGTGCGTACGTTCGCGTGCGGGCTCAGCGTGGAGTTGAGCGAGCTCCAGACATAGGAGTTCGAGAAGTGATTGTCGGCCTGCTCCCGGGTGTTGATCGTATCCAGGAACCCGGTCGTCGCCGGGATGTTGTACACGTACTTGTCGAGCGCCGTCAGGAATTCGACCGAGAGCTTCTGCTTCGAGGAGAAGTCGTAGCTCAGCTTGGCGAAGCCGTCGCCGTACTGGGGCTTCGGCAGGTCCGCCTGATCGATGAACTGGTACACCAGGCCCATGTACCCGGCGCGGGCGAACGTCAGCCATGAGCCCTTCCCTCCCGCGAACGAGCCCATCCCCAGGGCGTGCGTATTGAGGAAGCTGACGCTCAGGTCGACCGTGGTCCCCTTCGACTCGGGGCCCCGCGACGTGACGTCGAACACACCACTGCGCTTGTTGCCGTAGCGGGCCGGGAATCCGCCCGTCATCAGCTGTACGCCGTCGATGGTGTTGGCGTCGATGATGCTGATCGCGCCCTCGTTGAAGTCCTTCAGGTGATAGGGCTCGTAGAGCTGGAGGCCGTCGAGGAGGATGAGTGTCTCGCTGTGGAGCCCGCCGCGGATCCCGAAATGGGCCGAGTAGTCGTTCGACACCAGCCCCGGCAGGCGATTCACCGCCCTGAAAATGTCCTCGCCGATCATGGGGACGGCCTTGATGTCCTCGCGCGACATGGTCTGGTGCGTGGATGTGCCCTGCCCCATGAATGAGAACGTGCCGGGGGTCACCGTGACCTGCTCGAGCGGCACCGCGTTCCGGACGAGCTGGAGGTCGAGCGACTGGGCCTGGCCGGCGACCACGATCAGCTGGCGACGCAGCGGGGCGAAGCCCAGGCGGGTGGCGCTGAGGGTGTAGGTCCCGGGCGCGATGCTCTCGAATACGAAGCGGCCCTTCTCGTCCGTGTAGACGGGGCTCGAGGCGCCGACGACCACGACTTCGACGAGGTCGATGGCGGCCCGCGATTCCGAATCGAGGATCCGACCCTGGATCTTGACCCCGGACGGTGGATTCGTCGCCTGCGCCCCGGCGGGAAGCGGCAACACGCCGAGGACCAGCCCCAGCAGGATCCCGCA
>DATLUU010000554.1:0-6152 GCA_035577885.1 Verrucomicrobiia bacterium | reverse complement strand
GGCGGGTCGCTCTGCCCTGACTGCACCATGAGCTTGAATGACTTGGGATCGATCTGGAACCCGCCCAGGTTGTAGATGTTCTTGAGCTCCAATTCGCGCACCGGTGCCAGCGCGGCGGTGGTGTCGTAGAGGCCTTCCTTGGTGGACGTGAGGCCCGCACCGCGCGGTACGCGCAGCAGCTTCATCACGATCCCGGTATCCGGGCCCGCGATCTTGACGTAGCCACCGACGGGGACCGGATTGCCGCGCAGGCCGTTCCCGAGGATCTCGCGGGCGCTGTAGGTCACGGCGAGGACCTGGTTGCTGTTGATCGGGATCGGGGTCTTGAGCCGGATGACCTTGAAGATGGTGTCGTGGAACGCGTACATCCGGGGCAGCACTTCGTACTGCTGGTCGGGCCCGGGATTCAGGATGTCGAAGCTGCCGATCACGACCGTGTCGCTCACCGCCTGGCCGAACGCATGATTGCGGCTCAAGTCCGGCAACGGCGGGTCGATATAGGCCAGCCCCTTTTTCGTCTCGTGGTCGTTGCCGGAGTTCGCGTCATCGAAGTAGAGCTTGATGCTGTTGTCGTCGATGTCGTAGAACGTCCCGAGATTGGGGTCGTAGAGGAAGAAGTACTGCCCCCTCACCCAGTCGAGGTCGGTGAACGGCTGCGGCTTGTTCACCGAGGCGCCGCCGCTGTAGACCGCGCGTTCGCTCCGACCCTCCTGTTTGCTCGCGAGGCCGGTGAAGTCGAGCGCGCCGATGCGCGAGGCGAACTTGACGCCGAACAGGCCCTCGTTCTTGCCGCTGTACGACACGTACTGCGTGCCCGGCAGCGACAGGTTGGTGTTGCCGAGGTCGAGCGCCTGGACGAAGTCGTCCTCGTCGCCGCGGTAGTTGATGGCGATGCGGTTGGCGAGCGGCACCTGGTTCGCCGAGTTCTGGAGCAGGTTCACCTTGACCCGGTCCGAGAGCTGGCCCTCGAGCCGGATGTCCAGGTCCTGCTGCATGTCGAGCGAGGGGAACAGGCTCTGTCGCTGGCCGACCACCCCGATCTGCGAGTTGGTCCAGTTGCTCGTGCCCGAGAGCCGGATACTCTCCGAGCCGCTGACGTTGAGCGCCGGTCCTCCGGGCCCGAGGATCGACTTCAGCTTGCTCGGAAGCGGGACGGGGATCGGGAGATAGAGGCCGCTGTGCTCCAGGGGGGTATTGCTGCCCAGCGAATTGACGTTCCGCCGGGAATTGTCCAGCCAACGGTCGTGGAACGACTTGGCGGCGAAGTCCTTGGCGAACTGGGACAAGGGCCTGCGGTAGCTGGCCCCGACCACGATGTCCCCCACCTCGACGCTGCTCCGAAACGTCCCCGCGTCGGGGTCCACGTCCACCCGGAGCGAGCGGGGGTCGAACGCCTGCTGCAGCTTGACCGGGCCCTGGGGGTCGCCGATCGGGCGCAACCCGCTCTGTACGAACGAGTTCTCGAGGGCGAGCCGCCAGGAGGGGCGCCACGGAGGGGGCAGCGTATCGGCCGCGACCGCCGCAGCCTTGGCCCTGGAGTATTCCTTGGTTGCGGGCGCGGGGATGTTATTGAGCCCCGGCAGGCCGGAGACCGTCGCGAGGAGTGCAATTGCGGACAGGGTCGACGTGCCGATCATGGATCCCTAAGGCCGCGGCTCCAGAGGGCCCGAGCCTGGAGGGCGACCGTAACAGCCGACCGGGGAACGGTCAAAGCGTTGTGCGGCCTTGAGGTACCGGGCCCGGCATGGCTAGGGTAGGCTGCGGGCCCGTGCGCATCCTCCCTTATTACATCCTTAGGCAGCACCTGGTTCCCTTCCTCTTGGGGTTTGGGGTGGTGACGTTCGTTTTCGAGATGGACGTCCTGTTCGACTACCTCGACCTGGTCATCAACCGGGGGGTGCCCGCAGGGGCCGTCCTGCAGCTCTTCGGGCTGTCCCTGGGCTTCGTCGTCGCCCTGAGCGTGCCGTGCGCGGTCCTGATCGCCACGCTGATGACGTTCGGGCGGCTCTCCCAGGACAACGAGATCACCGCGCTCCGGGCGAGCGGCGTCCACCTGTTCCGGGCCATCCTGCCGCCCCTGTTCGCCGCCAGCGGGCTGGCGGTGGGGCTCACGTTGTTCAACAACTACATCTACCCCGACGCCAACCACGCGTTCGCAAGTCTGCTCGTGGATATCGGCCGCATGCGGCCCACGGTCAAGCTCCAGGAAGGCGTCTTCATCACCGATTTCCCGGGCTACAACATGCTCGTCAAGTCCGTGAACGGCATGACCAACGAGATGCGCGGCATCACCATCTACCAGATGCATGCCGGCGGTCCGCCGACGACGATCATCGCCGAGAAGGGCTACCTCACCTACACGCCCGATGGCCGCACCGCGGTGCTGGAGCTGGAGGACGGCGAGATCCACGAGATCCCTTCGAACGAGCAGGGCGTGTCGCGCTACCACCGACTCCACTTCAAGAAGCACACGATCAACATCCAGGGCGCGGGCGGGATGCTCGAGCGCACCGTGCGCAACGCGCGCGGCGACCGCGAGAAGAGCGCGGCGCAGCTGCTCGCCGAGCGTGCCGACGTCACCGCGGACTACGACCGCTCCTACGAGAGCCACCACGAGCGCTTCGTCACCATGGGCGTCCCGAAGAAGGAGATCGAGGCGATGGCGCCCGAGCGCGCGCCGCTCATGGCGCGCATCGGGCTCGCGGTCGGGGCGGTGTTCAGCCGGTCGGATCCCCTCGATGACCTGGTGCGCCGCTATCCAAAACTGGAGATGGACGCGAACCTGTGGCGCATGGAGCGCCTGGCGCTGCTGCGCCGCGCCGCGAGCCTGTCGGTGGAGATCCACAAGAAGTTCGCGCTGCCCGTGGCGTGCGTGGTGTTCGTGCTGATCGGCGCCCCGATCGGCATGCGCGTGCGGCGCGCGGGGCCGGCGGTGGCGTTCGCCTCGATCGGGTTCTTTCTCTTCTACTACGTGTGCCTGATCGGCGGCGAGGAGCTCGCGAACCGGCTGCTGCTGCCCGCGTGGCTCGCGATGTGGCTCGCGAACCTGGTGCTGGGAGCGCTCGGGCTCGACCTCACGGCGCGCGCGTGCGACATCCGGCTGCCGTGGCACCGCCGGTGGCGAGGCGGTTCGCGTTACGCGTACGTGGCGGCCGAAGGGTCGCGATGAGGATCCTCGACCGCTACCTGCTGCGCGAGTTCCTGCTCTTCCTCATGCTCGGCTTGATCGGGTTCATCGTCATCTTCATCGTCGTCGACCTGATCGAGAAGATGGACGTGTTCCTGGACCACAAGGCGTCCTGGCTGCTGGTCGCCGAGTACTTCGTGAACTTGGCGCCGGACGTGGTGGTGAAGATGCTGCCGGTGGCGCTTCTGCTCGCCACGTTCCTGGCGCTCGGCCAGCTCAACAAGTTCGGCGAGCTGACCGCGATGCGTGCGGGCGGGCTGTCGCTGGTGCGCATCCTGATGCCGGTGTTCGGCGTGGCGGTGGGCTGCGTGGTGGCGTCGCTGCTGCTCGGCGAGTACGTGGTCCCGGCGGCGACGCGAGCGCGCGACACCATCTTCGAGGAGCGCATCCAGCACCTGCAGCGCAGCACGCCCAGCGAGCGCGCCGACGTCACCTACCTCGGCCGCGGCGGGCGAGTGTGGCTCGTGGGCCTCTACCTCGTGAACGAGCAGCGCATGCACGAGGTGTCGCTGCAGGAGTTCCGCTCCGGCGTGCTGACGCGCCGGATCGACGCGGCCGAGGCGTCGTGGGACGGCAAGCGCTGGGTGTTCTCGGCGGGCTACGTGCGCAAGTTCGAGGGCGGCAAGGAGGACGCGGAGGCGTTCCAGCGCATGGCGGTGGACGGGCTGGGCGAGCGCCCGGACGACTTCTCCAAGCCGGGGCACAAGCCGGAGGAGATGAACTACTTCGAGCTCCGGAGCTACGTCGAGCGGCTGCGCGCGAGCGGAGCGCGAGTGGAGAACTATCTCGTCGACCTGCACTTGAAGCTGGCGTTCCCGTTGATCTGCCTGATCGTGGTCTTGATCGGGGGCTCGATGGTGACGCGACTGCGGATGCAGAGCGCGGCGCTCGGGTTCGGGCTCGCGGTGGCGATCTCGTTCCTCTACTACGGGATCATGCGCGCGGGGCAGGCGCTGGGGCACAACGGCGCGCTGCCGCCGTACGTGGCGGCGTGGTCGGCGGACGTGGTGTTCGGGTCGGCGGGGCTGTGGATGATGGCGAGAGCGCAGCGGCACTGAGCTCGCGCGCGCATTCGCCGGCGCGCCGCCCCTACGGCCGGGACGATGCGCCCTCGCCCCAGTCCTGCGCCGAGTTCATCGCATCCACCTTCGCGCAGAACTCCACGTCGGCCGCGAAGCTCTCCCCCAGGCTCGCGAGCCAGCGGCCGTGATCGCAGCCCGAGACGACGGCGCGCGCTTCGTCGGAGCTCGCGCAGGCGAGGCTTGCGGCGAGCCGGGCCTCGGCGTTCGCTAGCTCGGCGCCCGCGGCGCGTAGTCGGAAAGCCATCGTCCCCGCGCACGCCGCGTCCTCCAGCGCGAAGCTTCCCAGCTTGCCGGCGCACACGAGCCAGATCTCACGTTCGCTCGCGAGCGCCTGCACGGTGGCGCTCAGCGCCGCGAAGCTCCCGAGCAACCGCCGCCGGCAGCGCGACGCGGCGAGCAACGCACGCGAGCCGTTCGTGCTCGCGAACGCGAGCGTCTTCCCCGCGACGCGCTCGCGTGTGAACTCGAGTGGCGAGTTCCCAAGATCGAACCCGGGCACGATGCGGCCCTCGCGCTCGCCGCAGGCGAGCGTGCCCGGCGTGCGATCGCGAAACGCGATCGCCTCCGGCGTCGTCGCGAACGGCACGATGCGCGCGGCGCCGTTCCGACGTGCGACCGCGAGCGTCGTCGTGGCGCGCAGCACGTCGATCGCCACCGCGCACGCGTCGGCCGGCAGGGCGCCCGGCGCGGGTGGCACGAGCGCCACGCGCACGCGGGCGGCGGTCACGGGGTCGCGACCGGCGGGTGTGCCTTGAGCAGCTCCTCGACGAAGCGGGTGCTCAGGTCGCCCTTGCGGAACTTTTCGCTGGCGAGCGCCAGGCGGTGGAACGGGATCGTGGTCTTGATGCCCTCCACGATCATCTCCTCGAGCGCGATCTCCATACGGCGGATCGCCTCGGCGCGGTCCTTCCCATGCGCGATCAGCTTGCCGATCATCGAGTCGTAGTAGGGCGGGATGGTGTAGCCGGCGTACACGTGGCTGTCCACGCGCAGCCCCGGCCCGCCGGGGCGGTACCAGTACGTCACCTTGCCGGGGCTCGGCCGGAAGCCGTGCTCGAAGTCCTCGGCGTTGATGCGGCACTCGATCGCGTGCCCGTTCAACTTGACGTCCGATTGCTTGAACGTCATCGGCTCGCCGGCCGCGACCAGGATCTGCTCCTTCACGAGATCGATGCCCGTCACTTCCTCGGTCACCGGGTGCTCGACCTGGATGCGGGTGTTCATCTCCATGAAGTAGAACGAGCCGTCCTGATCGTAGAGGAACTCCATCGTGCCCGCGTTGCGGTAGCCGATCGACGCCGCGCCGTTCGCGGCCAGCTCGCCCATCTGCACGCGCTGCTCCGGCGTCAGCACCGCGCTCGGGGCCTCCTCGATGAGCTTCTGGTGGTTGCGCTGCACCGAGCACTCGCGCTCGCCGAGGTGGACGACGTTCCCGTGCCCGTCGCCGAAGAGCTGGATCTCGATGTGGCGCGGCTTGGTGATGTACTTCTCGAGGTAGACGGCGCTGTTGTTGAACGCGGCCCCCGCCTCGGCCTGCGCGATGCCGAAGCCGAGCCGCAGCGTCTTCTCGTCCCACGCGATGCGCATGCCGCGCCCGCCGCCGCCGGCCGCCGCTTTCACGATCACCGGGAAGCCGATCTCGCGCGCGATGCCCACGGCCTCCTCAATGTCGGTGAGGATGCCGTCACTGCCCGGCACCATGGGCAGGCCCGCCGCCTTCATCGTGCGCTTGGCCTCGGCCTTGTCGCCCATGCGCCGGATCATCTCGGGGCTGGGGCCGATGAACGTGAATCCGCACGATTCGCTCACCTCGACGAAGTGCGCGTTCTCGCTCAGGAACCCGTAGCCGGGGTGGATCGCGTCGGCGCCCGTCACCTCGGCCG
>DATLUU010000553.1:0-3852 GCA_035577885.1 Verrucomicrobiia bacterium | reverse complement strand
CGTTGACTGCGAGCGGGAACCGGCTGCCGCGCACCTTGTCGAAGAGCAGCAACGGCCCCTCGCCCTTCGCCTCGCGGCAGGCGATCTCGGTGACCTCGTACTTCCAATCCACCTCGCGCGCGATGCGCTTCACGTCCCCTTTCGCGTCGCAGGCGGTGATGAACTCCTGGAGCGTACGGAAGGTCACTCGAGGTGGTCCTCGCGCCAGCCCTCGCCGGCGGGCTCGCCCATCAGGTGGAGGACCTTGTCGGTGAAACCCGAGACGAGTGCCGAGAGATCCTTCGGGTTCTGGTACCAGGGCGGCGACACCGGCGCGATGATCGCGCCCTCGCGCGAGAGCTTGAGCATGTTCTCGAGCGCGATTCCCGAGAGCGGGGTCTCGCGCAGGCACACGATCAGGCGGATCTTCTCCTTCAACGCCACCGCCGCGGCGCGGGTGATGAGCGTGTCGGAGATGCCGGCGGCGATCTTCGCCAGCGTCGAGCTGCTGCAGGGCAGGATGACCATGGCCTGGTAGCGATTGCTGCCGGAGCTGAACGGCGCCGCGAGGTCGTCGTCGCGGAAACTCTTCTTCACCAGCGGCTCGAGCTCGGACGGTTTCATCCCCAGCTCGCTCTGGAGCACCTGCCGTGCCCAGTCGCTCATCACCAGGTACTTGTCGCCCGGGCAGCGCTTGAGGAGATCGACGGCGTACGCAGCACCCGAGGCACCCGTCATCGCCACCAGGTAGCGCGCCACCTTAGAGGCCCCCGCCCGCGAGGCGCGCGGCGAGCACGGTCGCGAGCACCACGAAGCCGACCGCGACGTTGGTCTTGAAGAACGCCAGGTTCACGTCCTCCGCCCAGCGCTGCTCGAGCCACAACAGGATCACCGTGCCGGCGAACCCGACGAGCGTGGCGCCGGCCCACAACAACTGCGGCGAGCCCGCGGCGGTGACGAGCCACCACGCGGCTAGCCCTAAGAACCCCATCGCCGCCACGTGCAGCCCCCACGACACGCGCAGCGCCGGCGCGCGCCCGAGCCAGGCGACCAGGCTCCACACGCCGTGCTCGCGGTCGAACGCCTCGTCGAGCGTGGCGTAGATGATGTCGAAGCCGCTCACCCAGCAGAGCGCGAAGCCGGCGAGCGCGAACGCGGGGCCGGAGCTCTGGAGATCCGGATGCGCCGCCGCGAACCCGGCGAGCGGCGCCAGCGCCAGCGCCGTGCCCACGCCCAGGTGGCAGAGCGGCGTGAAGCGCTTCAAGTACGGATAGAGCGCGAACACCGCGAACGGCACGAACGCCACCTCGAGATACCAGCGACCCAGCGCCGCGCACGCCGCCACGTAGGACGCCGTGCTCACGAGCAGCAGCGCCACCGCCTCGGCGAGCGCCATGCGCCCCGCCGGCAGCTCGCGCGTGCGCGTGCGCGGGTTCTTCGCGTCCAGGTGGCGATCGATGACGCGGTTGAGCGTCATCGCCGAGGTGCGCGCGCCCACGGCGGCCACGGCCACGAGCGCCCAGCGGCCCGCGGAGAGCGCCGGCCCCGGCGCCGAGAACGCCCCCGCGAGGATGAGCGGCAGCGAGAACAGCGTGTGCTCGAAGCGCACGAACGAGGCGTACGTCCGCAGGCGACCGGGCATGGCGGGAACGGGTTGGGCAGTGGTCATGGGAAGGGCGAGCGAGTCTAGCGGCGCCACGAGCGCGCGACCAGCGGCGCACTGGCGCGCAAGGGGGGCCTGTGATGGTATTCCCGCACGATGCGCCCCCCACTCCTGCGCCCCCCACTACTGCGCCCCCCGCTCCTCGCCGCGATCTTGATCGCGCTCCTGGCAGGGGCCGCACCTGCCGCGGCGGCACCGCGACTGCACGGCATCCCCGAGCGCGTCCGGAGCGGCGCCGAGCTGCGCATCACCTGGACCGGGCTCGGGCAGGAGGCTCACGAAGCCGAGCTCGAGTTGTCGCTCGCGGGCGGCCACTGGGTGCGGATCTCGCCCGAGCTGGAGGCGCGCGCGGGTGGCTTCACCTGGCGCGTGCCGTCGGGGCTCGCGGGCCCGGCGAGGCTGCGGCTCCGTTACGGCGGCGAGGGGTTCGAGGTCGAGAGCGACGCGTCGGTGTCGTTCGTGCTCGAGGCGACCGCGGTCGCCACCCACGCTTCGGATGCTGGTCTCGGCGAGTGGTGGTGCCTCGACCGCGTGCCGGTGAGCCTGCCTCCCTCCCAGGTCGCGGGCGCCGCCTCGCTGCACATGAGAGAGCCGACGCTCGCACTCTCGCCCGAGCCCGAGCGCGTCACCCGGCTCGTCGCGTCGTTCGCCGGGCACGTGCCGGTGCGCTCGGCGGCTTCTTCAGCCCGCGAGCCGATCGCGCGTCGCGACCACGTGTCGAGGTCGTACCCGCTCCGGATCTGAGACGCCGTCGCTTGCGCCCGGTGCTTCGTGATCGATCCCGAGCGCGTGTTGGACCCACGGCGCGCTCGTGGTTCACGACCTCCCCCGCACGACGGAGTCTTCCCATGTACCGCTCTTCCCGCGCCCTCGGGCGCCTATTCGCGGGCGCACTGTTCGCGCTCGCACTCGTCCGACCGGCGCACGCCGCGACGGATGAAGCCGATACGGTGTCGATGAAGCACGATCCCGGCCGCTACGGCATCGTGGTGACGGCGACCAAGACGAAACGCGATCCGGTCGACATCCCCAACGGCACCGCCGTCGTGAGCGGCAAGGACCTGCGCCGAGCCGGCGCGCGGACGCTGGCCGACGCGTTGATCGACGTCGCCGGCCTCGAGGCCGGTGGCGGCTCGGACAACGGCACGCGCCTCACCAACATCGGCATGTGGGGCTTGAAGGAGTTCGACGCGCTGCTCGTCACCGTGGACGGCGTGCCGGTGGGCGGACCGTTCAACCCGTCGCTGGCGCAGATCGCCGTGGACGACATCGAGCGCATCGAGATCGTGAAGGGCCCGCAGGGCACGATGCACGGCATGTCGGCGTTCGCCGGCACCGTGAACGTGGTCACCGATCGCTCCACGGCCGGCCGCGGCGAGGTGATGCTGGGCGGTGGTGACTACACGAACTTCCACGGCAGCGCTCGTGGTCACAAGGAAGTGAACGGCTGGAGCATGGACGGGTCGGTCTCGGCGCTCAAGGACGACGGCTGGCAGGAGCGCACGGAGAACGAGAACTACCGCGGGCGTTACTCGCTCGAGCACGCGCTCTGGGGCGGCACCGCGGGCCTGGACATCACCGGCCTCCACGATCGCGGCGACTGGGGCTCGCCGCTGCCGGTGGATGCCGGCGAGCCCGTGCCCGGGTTCGAGATCGACCGCAACTATGCGGTGCGCGGCGCCGAGGTGAAGCACGACGTGTTCGGCCTGAACACGCGCGGCAGCTGGTCGGTGAACGAGAAGACGCGCCTCGACCATACGCTTGGCTTCTCCTACGACTCGCAGCACTTCCTGCGCAGCTTCTTCGAGGATCCGGGCGCGATCGTCGGCGACACGGCGATCGACGCCGAGGGCATCAACCTCAAGCCCAAGGAGACGACGCTGTTCGAGGACCTGCGCGCGATCACGAGGCTCGAGCTCGCCGGACGGCACGAGCTCGTGACCGGCGCGTCGCTCACGTGGGGCCAGACCCAGGCGGACGGTCACGGCTTCGACTTCGACCAGGACCTGCTCGATCCGTCGACGATCCCCGACGCCAGCGAGATCCCGCCCGGCGACAACCGCTCGTTCGACGACAAGCGCACGTACTTCGGCTTCTACGCACACGACGAATGGACGTCCTCGAAGTACCTCACGCTCTCCGGGGGTGGAAGGTTCGACCAGGCGAACGAGAAGCTCGAGACGTCGTTCGAGGAGCTGAGCGTGCCGTCA
>DATLUU010000552.1:0-4043 GCA_035577885.1 Verrucomicrobiia bacterium | reverse complement strand
GTGAACGTCACGGTGTAGGTGCCGGCGGTGGCGAACGTCACCGCGCCCGGGTCCTCGACGGTGCTGTTCGTGGCGCCGCCGCCGAAGTTCCACGCGAACGTGAGCGGCAGGTTGTTGTCAGGGTCCGAGCCGGTGCCGGTGAAGCTCACGCTCTGGCCGGCGGTGATCGTGGTGTTGACCGTGGGCGTGTCGATGGTCCCGTTCGGCGCCTGGTTGGCCGCCGCGGGATTCACGGTGATGGTGCGCGTCGCGGGCGTGGGGTCGGCGAGGCCCTTGGCGTCGGTCACCGTGAACGTCACGGTGTAGGTGCCGGCGGTGGCGAACACCACCGCGCCCGGATCCTCGACGGTGCTGTTCGTGGCGCCGCCGCCGAAGCTCCACGCGAACGTGAGCGGCAGGTTGTTGTCCGGATCCGAGCCGGTGCCGGTGAAGCTCACGCTCTGGCCGGCCGTGATCGTGGTGTTGACCGCGGGCGTGTCGATGGTCCCGTTCGGCGCCTGGTTCGGCACCGCGTTCACGGTGATGGTGCGCGTGTCCGGAGTGGGATCCGAGGCGCCCAGGGCGTCGGCCACCGTGAACGTCACCGTATAGGTGCCCGCGGTGCTGAACACCACCGCGCCCGGGTTCTGCAGCGTCGAGTTCGTGGCGCCGCCACCGAAGTCCCAGGCGTACGTGAGCGGGGTGTTGTTGTTCGGGTCCGTGCCCGTGCCGGTGAAGTTGACGCTCTGGCCGGCGGTGATGGTGACCGGGCCCGACGGCGCGGTGATGGTGCCGTTCGGCGCCGCGTTGGCGGTCACGGTGACGGTACGCGTGGCCGGAGTCGGATCGGCGAGGCCGAGGGCGTCCGTGACCGTGAACGTGATGTTGTAGGTGCCGGGCGTCATGAACACCACGTTGCCCGGATCCTCGACGGTCGAGTTGGTGGCGCCGCCCTTGAAGTCCCACAGGTACGTGAGCGGCAGGTTGTTGTCGGAGTCGGTGCCGGTGCCGGTGAAGTTGACCGTCTGGCCGGCGATGATGGTGACGTTCGCGGTCGGCGTGTTGATGGTGCTGTTCGGTGCCGAGTTGTTGGTCGAGCCGCGATTCTCATAGGCGCCGCGGTCGGCGTACTTGACCGAACCGCTGCCCGAGTTGTTGACCCCCTTGACGTCGAAGCGATTCTGGTTGTCGGCGTCGAGCGACGGCCAGTTCGGGGAGCTCGAGTTGGCATTGTCGATCGCCGGCGAGCCCGAGCCGATGTGGAAGTTGCCGGCGGCGGGGCTGATGAACAGCGGGTTCGACTGCAGCGAGTGCCCGTCCTTGCCGCTGAAGGTGCTGTAGGCCGACACGGTGGCGTACTGGGTGTCGATGTACTTGACCGGCGGCGTCGCGGTCGAGTTCCAGAAGATGTTGTAGTCGGACACGAACCCGGTGGTGGAGGCGAGGTCGACCCAGAGGTCGAACTCGTTCGTG
This sequence comes from Verrucomicrobiia bacterium, assembly GCA_035577885.1. Taxonomy (GTDB): domain Bacteria; phylum Eisenbacteria; class RBG-16-71-46; order RBG-16-71-46; family RBG-16-71-46; genus JAIOPA01. Next base: position 2,591 of record DATLUU010000552.1, on the reverse strand, counting down.
GTCAGGCCGTTGTCGGTGGCGATGCAGTTGTGGACCTGGGTCCCCGTGGCGCTGCCCTCGATCGAGAACCCGTCCATGAAGTTGCCGTACGCCAGGTCGGAGTTGTGGATCGTCCCGGTGGACTGAAGATGGTCGTACCCGTGGTCGCCGTTGTTGTAGGAGCGGTTCAGGGTCTCGATGCAGTTGTTGGAGCCCGACTGGATGTGGATCCCGGTGTCTTCGTTGTTGTGGGTGCGGTTCCGGCGGATCGTGTTCGACGGGCAGCCGAACAGGTAGATGCCGTTCGCCGCTCTCTCGTAGTGCCGCGCGTTGTTGTAGGAATCGTTGTCCTCGATCGTGCACGCGGTGGCGCCGCTGATCATCGCGATGCCATGGTCGTTGCAGTCGTGGACGACGTTCGCGCTCACCAGGTGACCCGTGCCGCCCACGAACTGAATGCCCATCTTGTTCGTGTAGGAGATGGTGTTGTGGCTGAGGGTGATGTTGTTGCAGGTGGCGGAGCAGTTGATGCCGCGGTCCTCGGTGCGGGTGATGGTGAAGCCGTCGATGGTGACGAACGACCGCGCGGGGAGGGTGAAGCCGTACTTGCGGTGCCCGATCGCCGCCTGGTGCGTGGCGGGGTTGCCGCCACCCGCGTTCACGTAGAGGCCGGTGCCCGAGACCCAGCGGAACGTCCGCGCCGGGAGCGACGCCGGCGCCACGACCGAGGAGTCGGCGCGGGTCCCGTCCAGGAACACCTGGATGGGGTCCCAGTTCACCGACGACGCCAGCCAGACGTTGCCCGAGACGAGCGTCCACTGGGCGGCGGTGGAGAAGTCGTCGGAGCCGTCGATGATCACGCCGGGCCCGGAGGCCTGCACGATCAGCCGGCTCGCGGAGGTGCCCGAAGCCGGGATCGAGACCTGCTCGCGATAGGTCCCGGGCATGACGATGATGGTGTTTCCGGCAATGCCCTGGGCGTTCAAGGCCGCCGTGATGGTGCAGTACGGCTGCGCCTGGGTGCCGGCGCCGGAGTTCGAGCAGTTCGCGCCCACGGCATTGTTGACGTAGAAGGTCGCCGCGCGCGCGGGTGCGCTCGAGCCGGCGATCAGGACGGCCGCGAAGAGCGCAGCGGCGGCCCAGTGGGAGAGCGGGCGGAGCGAGCGAGCTCGGGGGGAGCGCACGGGGCGCACGGGGGGATACACGGACGAAGCCTCCAGGTGGGGAACCAGAGTTCATCTCGTCGGGAGACGATAGAGATGTCTTCGGGCGAGACCGTGCAGGGTGCCCGAGTGGGAAACAAGTATATCGATTATGCACTACTAAAAAGCAAACACGTTCGTCTGCAATATGAATTGATATGCGCGACACGGAGCACGGTCGCGCGCGGGAGAACATCGTTCAGGCGTTCGACACCGACGGCGCTCGGCGGCGCCCTGCTGACCGAGCACCCCCCGTCCGCGCACCAGGACCGGGTCCCGGTCCGCTCTCCCGCGATCGCCGGGCGTCGACCCACAGCCCGCAGGGGGGCCCGGGCGAGCCCCCCAAGAAAGACGTAGACGGTCTACGGCCTAGGTAGTAGACTGTCTACTACCATGACGAAGACGCCGGAGGACCGCCGCCTCGAGCTGCTCCAGGGCACGCTCGATATGCTCGTCCTGCGCACGCTCCAGTGGGGCCCGCGCCACGGCCACGGCATCGGCCTCGCCATCCGGCAGCAATCCGACGACGTGCTGAAGGTGGAGACCGGCTCGCTCTACCCGGCACTGCACCGCCTCGTGCGCCGCGGCTGGCTCACGGCGGAGTGGGGAGTCAGCGAGGCGAACCAGCGGGCGAAGTTCTACCAGCTGACCGCCAAGGGAAGAGCGCAGCTGCTTCGCGAGCAGGACCGCTGGACCCAGCTCGTCCGCGCCATCGGGCTGGTCATGAAACCGCCCGCGGGCCGGGAGGAGAAGGCATGAAGCCCCCCAAGGTCGACGAGCTCGATGAGGAGATCCGCGCCCACCTGGCACTTGCCATCCAGGAGCGGATCGATCGCGGCGAGGATCCGAAAGCCGCGCGCCTCGCCGCGATCAAGGAGTTCGGCAACGTCCTCCTCACCCGCGAATCCATCCAGCGCGTGTGGCGGCCGGGCTGGTTCGACGCCGCGGAGGCGCTCGTTCGCGACATGCGCTTCGCGTTGCGCTCCCTGCTCCGTGCCAGGGGCCTCACCTTCGCCGTGGTCGTGACGCTCGCGCTGGGGATCGGCGCCAACGCCGCCATCTTCAGCGTCGTCCGCACGGTGCTGCTGCGGCCGCTCGTCAACCGCGACCCCGAGCGGCTGATCTACATCCGCCAGACCGCGCTGGGGATCGGCAACGACAACTACACGTTCTCGATGCCGGAGATCCGCGACCTCGAGGCGAACGCCAGGACCATCAGCTCGTTCGGCGACTTCTCCACGGTCGAGCTGACGCTGATCGGGTTCGGCCGGGGCCCTCGCCTCGTGACCGCGGGCGTGGTGAACGGCTCGTTCTTCGACGTCATGGGGCTTCGCCCCGTGCTCGGCCGGCTGCTGAACCGCGGCGACGACGGCCCCAACGCCGCCAAAGTCGCGGTGCTCACGCACCAGT
>DATLUU010000551.1:0-2502 GCA_035577885.1 Verrucomicrobiia bacterium | reverse complement strand
GCTGCCGGTGGCCACGTTCTTCTGCAGGTTGCCGGCGACGTAGCCGCTGGTCCGCGTCAGGCTGCCCGAGGCGGGCAGGATCACCTTCGAGCCGCCGGTCGTGATGGTGCTCGAGCCGAGCGCGAGCGTGCCGTTCACGGTGAGGTCGCCACCCGATTGGGACGCGCTGCCCCCGGTGAACGAGAGGTTGCCGGGCACGGTGCGTGCCGTCCCGGGGAGCGTGAGGGTGCCCGTCTGCACGGTGACGTTCTGCGGCACGCCGGCGCCGACGGAGCCACCGCTTCCCCACTCGGTGCCGACCGTGGCCGTGCGGTTGTAGACGAGCGTGCCGGATCCGCTGTAGGTGGGCGCGGTGCCGGTGATCGAACCGCCCGGATCGAGCTGCAGCGTGCCGGAGACGTTCATCGTCCCCGAGTTCGTCACCGCAGCAGCCGCGATCGCCGTCCCGGACACCGTGGTCGTGAACGTGGCTCCCAGGGTGACGGGGCTTGCGAACGTGATGGAGGCGCCCGAGTTGATGTTGAGCGTCTCGAAGCTGATGGAGTTGCCGCTGATCGACTTGCCGGAGCCGGTGAAGGTGTAGACCTGCGTACCGGTGCTGTTCGTGAGCGTGCCGTTGTTCGTGAAGTTGCCGGCGAACGTCATCGTGCCGGTCTGTGTCGTCGAGTAGGTGACGCCACTCCCGATCGTGAAGTTGCCGTTGACCGTCAGCGTGCCCGCTCCGCTGAGGCTCGCCGTCCAGGATCCGGACGTGCTCTCGAGCGACAGGTTGCCGTAAGTGCGGCCCGATGTGCTGAGCGCCGGCGTGAGCGTGCTGCTGCCGCGATAGATGAAGTTGCTTGCGGCATCGAGCGTCGCCGCGCCGAGCGGCGTCGAGATGCCCGAGGTCGTGTTGTGGATGTACGTACCGCCCGCGCCGACCGCCCATGTGCCGGTCGTGGTCCACGTGCCACCCTGGTTCAGCCACGTGCCGTTGATCGTCAGGTCGGTCCCGGTGCCGTTCGCCAGTGTGCTCGTGACCGTGGCCGCGACCGTGACCTGTCCGCCCCCGTCGACCACGACCTGGTCGTAGCTCAGGCCGCTCGCCGCGATCGTCACCGTGTGCCCGCTGCGGATGGTGATCACGCCATTCGCGCTGGTGGGGCTCGTGACGGCCGCCACCCACGTCGAGCCATCGAAACGTTCCCAGGTCGCGGCGGTGGCCCAGTTGCCGGACGCGGCCGAGCGATAGTCATCCAAGGCCTGTGCGAAGGCTGTCGCGGGCGCGAGCACCGCCAGCGCCGCCAGCGAGACTCCGACGGCCGCCGTCGTGCGCCTGAGCAGTGAGAACAAGGACATCTGGGCTACCTCCGACCGTGGACCCGGGCGGGGGACCCGGTGTGCGTGGTGTGTCGATGGGCGTTTCGAATGGAGAAAACGAACAGCCGCGCGCACCGAACGCCGGGCGGGCGGCAGGGGTTCATCGGCCTTCGCTCCCCAGGCGGGCGCCACCCGCACGACGGGGCCCGGCCGGCGCGCGCGCGATCCGGCGGCTGCACTGCGGGCGTTCCCGGTGCATGGCGCTGTGAGCAAGGGCAGAAGGGGCGGCCTGCGGCATCTGCGGGTTCAGCGTTCGACTCCATCCCGGGGGGTCGACCGGGTGAAGACTTCGAGCCGCGGGCATCTCGGTGGCGCGGCTCCGGCAAGGGCTAAGTTCGAGGGTCCGTATGTTAGGAAACGGTTCAGCCGCCTTCAATGGAATTCGCCCGCACGGACCTCATCCAAAGGGATCCTCCGCCAGTCCGGTCCGCGGGATGCCGAGAACATCGTCCGGAACGCCGCCCCGCCCCTGCCCAGGCGGCTCCGACGGCGCGGCGCGGTGCGGTATTTCCGCGGATAGAAGGGAGCGACCACGGATGCGCTCGACACCACGCCGGAGGAGGCTCGCGGGGCCCGCGCTGGCGCTCGCGCTCCCGCTCCTCACCGCGGCGACCGCACCGGAGCGGAGCGTCCCCTACCCCATCCACGCCATGGGCACGTACGTGAACGTGACGCTGGTGACGAGGGACTCCGCGGCCAGCGCCGCCGACGCGGCGGCCGCGCACGGCGCGATCCGGCTCGTGGATTCGCTCATGAGCAACTGGACCTCGACCAGCGAGGTCGCGCGCATCAACCGCGTCGCGGACTCGGTCACGACCGGCGTCCAGCCGCTGGTCGGCGACGTGATCGCGCGCTCGCTGCGCATCTGGCGCGAGAGCGACCACACCTTCGACATCACGGTCGAGCCGCTCGTTCGTGCGTGGGGCTTCATCGGCGGGCCGCGCCGGGTGCCGTCCGACTCCGAGGCGCGCGCCGCGTGGGCGCTGGTCGGCGCCGGTGACGTGAAGTTCGACTCCGCCGCGGGCACGATCCACTTCGCGCGCCGGGGCATGCGCATCGACCTCGGCGGCATCGCCAAGGGCTACGCCGTCGATCAGGCGATGCGCGCGCTCCGCGAGCGGGGCGTGAGCGCCGCGCTCGTGG
>DATLUU010000550.1:0-4142 GCA_035577885.1 Verrucomicrobiia bacterium | reverse complement strand
CGCTTGAGGCGTTCGAGCAGGGCCTTGAACGCGGGCGCATCACCCAGCAGGGGCACGCGGTCGGTATCGATCTCCAGCACCTCACCCTCGAGCCTCGCCCGCGCCATCCAGTCGTCGTAGGCGGCGTTCAACCGCTGGATGTAGTCGATCCCGATCGACTTCTCGCTCTCCCGGCCCCGCTTGGCGATTCTTTCCATCAGCGTTTCCGGGCTCGCCTTCAGGTAGACGATGAGGTCCGGCGGGCGCAGGAAGCCGACCATGCAGTGGAACAGGGCGACGTAGTTGTCGTAGTCCACGTCGGTCATCGACCCCTGTTGCCACAACGTCTTGGCGAAGATCTCGCAGTCCTCGTAGATGGTGCGGTCCTGGATGAAGGGCAGCTGGCTCTTGCCGATCTCCACCTGCGCCTTGAAGCGCTCGCCGAGGAAGTAGATCTGCAAATGGAAGCTCCAGCGCGGCATGTCTTTGTAAAAGGGGTCCAGGTACGGGTTCTGGATCACGGGCTCGTAGTGCGCCGCCCAGCCCAGCTCCTGGGAGAGCCGGTTCGTGAGCTGCGTCTTGCCGACGCCGATGTTGCCGGCTATGGCGAGGAAGAACCCGCCGTTCATGTGCTTGCTGACCCGATTCCGGTTTTCACAGACTTTCCATTCCGGCTGCGAATCGTAACGGTTCCCGGACTTCTCCAGCGGCGAGTCGTGCGATGCTCCGTTCGTCGCTCGTGTGTGGCTCGCACCCGAAGAAAAAAGCGAACCTCGATCCGTTCGCGAGCGTCGGAAGCATCGAGAGCTTCATCGCCGCCACAGCTTGGGGGGCGAGTTCGAAGAACCTCGCGTGCGGCCCGCGACTCCGAGAACAACACCCCCCTTTTCGTCGAGACCCCGCCCGGTCGAACCGGGCGGGGTTCTCGTTTTCCGGGCAGCGTTCACTCATCCGCGTCCTCGGCCACGCCCCCGCGCCGATAGCGCGCCGCGTCGAGCCCGTGCTTCTTGAGCAGGTCGTGGAGCGTCGGCCGGCTGACGTCGATCTCGCGCGCCGCGCGCGTGACGTTGCCGGCGTTGCGCGTGAGCGCGTCCACGAGCAGGCGCGACTCGGCTTCGTCGCGCGCCGCCTGCAGCGTCGGCAGCGGCTCGGCGCTGCCGCCCGCGGATTCCAGCCCCAGGTCCTCCGGGCGCAGGTAGGCATCGACGCCGAGGATGACCGCGCGCTGCACCAGGTTCTCCAGCTCGCGCACGTTGCCCGGCCACGGGTAGGCGAGGATCGCGCGCAGCGCCGCCTGCGTGAAGCCTTTGAGCTTCCGCTTGTGCTGGCGGCTGTAGAACTCGAGGAAGTACTCGGCGAGCAGCCGCAGGTCGTCGCCGCGCTCGCGCAGCGGCGGCACCTGGATGGTGATCACGCCCAGCCGGTAGAACAGGTCTTCGCGGAAGCGGCCATCGGCGATCATCGCCTTGAGGTCCCGGTTCGTGGCGGCGATGACGCGCGCGTCGACGCGGATCGGGTCGCGGCCGCCGATGCGCTCCACCTTGTGATCCTGGAGGAAGCGCAGCAGCTTCACTTGCAGGTGCAGCGGCACCTCGCCGATCTCGTCCAGGAACAGCGTGCCGCGATCGGCGAGCTCGAACTTGCCCTCCTTGGTGCGGTGCGCGTCGGTGAACGAGCCGCGCTCGTGGCCGAACAGCTCGCTCTCGAGCAGGGTCTCGGGGATGGCGCCGCAGTTGATGGGCACGAACGGCTGCTCGCGGCGTGGGCCCGCCTCGTGGATGGCGTTCGCGACCAGCTCCTTGCCGGTGCCGTTCTCGCCGAGCACGAGCACGTTCACGTCGGTGCCGGCGACGCGCTGGATCAGCTGGTAGACCTTCTTCATCGCGTCCGACTCGCCCACGAGCCGGTGGTAGCGCCGGCGCGGCGCGGGGCCGCCGGGCTGCGCCAGCTCCAGGTTCCGGATGTGCACGGCGCGGCGCAGGATCACGCGCAGCTCGTCCAGCTCGATCGGCTTCGCGTACCAGTCCACGGCGCCGCGGCGAATGGAGGCGATGGCGTTCTCGCGGCTGTCGTTGCCGGTCACCATGATGACCTTGGTGAGCGGGTGCCTTTCCACGATCTCGTCGAGGAGGTCCATGCCCTCGGGCCCGGCACTCGGCGGCCCGAGCGTGACGTCGAGCGTGACGATGCTCGGCCGCTCGTCGCGCATCATCCGCCGCGCCTCCTCCATGTTGGCCGCGGTGAGCACCTCGTACTCCCCGGCGAGCCCCCAGCGGAGCTGGTTCAAGATGCTCTCCTCGTCGTCGACGATGAGGATCTTCTCGAGGCTCACGCCCCCTCCTTGACCGGTGTCACGCCTGCGGCACCCCCGGCGGGCCCCAACGGCCCGGAGGCGGCAGGCCCCGCCGCGCGCGCGCCGACCGGGCCGTCGGCGGGCCCGGCGGCGCGCGCGCCCACGGGTCCTTCGTCGGTGGGGCCGCCCGCAGGGACGCGGACGGTGAACATGGTGCCCTCGCCCGGCCGGCTGCGCGCGTCGATCGTGCCGCCGTGAGCTTCCACGATGCCTCGACATTGCGCCAGCCCCACGCCCAGGCCGCCCTTCTTCGTGGTCGAGAACGGCTTGAAGAGTCGCGTGCGGATGAACTCCTCGCTCATGCCGCGGCCGGAATCGCTCACCTCGATCACCGCCTCGCGCGAGCCGTCCGCCCCGGTGACGCTGATCGCGCGCACGCCGATCCGGCCGGTCGCGCCGAGAGCTTCACGTGCATTGACGAGCAGGTTCACGAGCACGCGCCCGATCTGCACGCGGTCCAGCACCGCCTGTGCGCCCTCGGGCACGGTCACCTCGACCTCGAGCCCGGGCACGGGCGCGAGCGAGAGCCCGCTCTCGGCGAGCGCGTCGGAGACGAGGTCGCGAAGCAGGCACGGCGCGAGCTGCGGCGCCGGCGGCGAGGACACGCCCGAGACCTGCGACATGAGCTCGCGCAACGAGCGCACGGTGCGCTCCACCACCGCCATGGCGTCGCGCTGGAAGTCGGGGTTGCCCATGTGCCGGCGCGCGTTGTCCACGACCAGCGCCAGGCCCGAGACGTGGTTCTTCATGTCGTGGAGCACGAAGCTCGACAGGCGCTGCAGCGATTCGAGCTGGCGGGCCTCGGCGATGCGCTCGGCCTGACGCGAGAACCACAGCGCCGAGGCGAGCTGGCGCGACATCGCGGCGAGGAACTCGAGGTCCTCGTCGGCCCACGCCTCGTCGCCGCGCTTGTCGCTCACCCACAACAGGGCCACGATCGGCTCCTCGACCGCCAGCGGCGCGCACACCGCGGCGCCGAGCGAGATGCGCAGCAGCTTGCTCGCCTCCACCCCCGCGGCCAGCTCGGGGTCGAGGCCGCGGTCGGAGAACAGCACCGGCCAGCGCTCGCGGTCGAACCAGCGCACGAGCGGGTGCGTGGCCTCGAGCGTGGTCGGCGAACCCGACGGGCCATGGAGGAGCCGGAACGCCCCGGCCGGGTCCTCGCGGAAGTGCACGGCGATGTGGTCGGCGTTGAAGATCTCGCGCGTCAGCGTCTCGATCTGCCGGCACACCTCCTCGGGCGAGGACGCCGGCGACAGCGCGCGGCTCACGCGCCCCCACTCGCGGCGGTAGTCGTAGCGGTAGGCGTAGAAGTTCCGGTCCACGAAGCGGCGGATGGCGCGCCCGGTCGCCGGCTGCAGCATGAGCAGCAGCGCGCCGCCGGCCACGAACACGAGGAAGCTCACCACCGTCCACAGCCGGAACGTGTTCGACATCGCCGGCAGCAGCCGCGAGAGCGCGAACGTCACCACCAGGAACGCCACCGCGAGCGTGATCGAGACCGACGAGTAGTAGACCACCGGCCGGCCCACGGGAACGCTCATGTCGCGCAGCCGCCGCCGCGCCAGCGCCAGGGCTGCGGCCGAGCCGGAGACGAACAGCAGCGGCGAGGCGGCGGCGAGCCAGCTCGCGTGCACACGGCCCTGGATCACGCCCGCCGAGACCACGAGCAGCTCGGTGAGGACCGCGACGAGGATGGAGAGGAACAGGCCGCCGAGCCGGCGCTGGCTCGAGGCCGGTGCTGCCCGCAGCATGCCCTCCATGTTGAGCAGCACGAGCAGCATGCACACCGCGAGGTAGCCGAGGTAGG
>DATLUU010000549.1:0-3153 GCA_035577885.1 Verrucomicrobiia bacterium | reverse complement strand
CCACCCGCTCGTTCCCGCGCTCGATGCGCTGGCGTTCGCCATCGCCGGCCCCACGCCGGATGCGACACTGGTTCCCTCGCTCCTGGCATTCGTGGCGTGCGTGCTGCTGGTCGCACGCCTCGCGCTCGCCCTCGGCGGCTCGAGCGCCGCGGCGCTCGGGGCGGCGGCGGCGTTCGCGTTCTCGCCGTGGGCGCTGGGACTCGCCTGCGAGGGGCGAAGCGAGATGCCGTTCGCGGCGCTCCTCACCGCCGCGATCCTGCTGCTCTGGAAGCAGCTCGAGACTCCTCGCCCGCTGGCTCTGGGCGTGGTGCTCGGCTTCGCGCACCTCGCGCGTCCGGTCTTGGTGCCGCTCCTGCCCGCGTTCGCGCTCGGCGTGTGGCTGCTCACGCCGCCCGGCCGGCGCGCGCGCTCGTGCCTGCTCGTCCTCGCGGGCTTCCTGCCGCTGGCGGCGCTCACGGCGCTCTACAAGTGGGCCGCGGCGGGAAGCCCGTTCGCGGGATCGGGCAGCTACCTGCTCCTGGCGGGGGTCTCGCCCGAGTGGGCGCTGTCGCGGATCAACCGCATGACGCCGCCGCCGGATGCGCTCGCCTGGATCGTCGCGCGCCCGGTGCCGTTCGCGGGAAAGGTCGCGCGCGGTGTGGTCACGGTGGTCTCGGGTGCGTTCGCTCGCGCTCCCCTGACGGGCGCCTTCGCGGTGATCGCAGCGTCGCTGGCGCTCGTGCGCGGGAGCGCGGCGCGAGGCTTCGTGCTCTCGCTCGCGGCGATGGCGGCGCTGCTCGTGCTGTTCACGGCGGCCACCGTGGCCAGCTCGCGCATGCTCTTCCCCCTGCTCCCGGCCGGCGTGTCGCTCGCGTTCGCGGGGATCGCGTGGCTCACGGAGATGAAGCCTCGCCTGCGCCGTCCGGTGCTGGCGATCGTCGCCGCGCTCGCCGTGCTCGGCGGTGGGGTGCCGCTCGCGCGCTACTGGCACGCGCTGCGTTTCGGCGCGCCCGACACCTCCGCGCCGGCGACGCCACCGCTCCCGGCGGAGCCGCTCGTGGCCCTGCGCGCCGCCGAGTGGCGCGACCTCTTCGCCGCCGTGGCGCCTCTCCTTCCCCGCGAAGGTCTCGTGGCGAGCGACGTCGCACCGTGGTTCGCGTGGCACATGCGCCGACCGACCACCATCGTGCCGCTCGAACCGTCCGCACTCCTCACCGGGCCCCGACGGCTCGCGCCCGAGGCGGTCGTGCTCACGAACGAGTACCTGATCCTCCTGCCGCTCGAAGGCGACTGGCGCCGGATCTTCCAGAGCGGTGAGCCGCCCACGGGCTATCGGCTGGCCGGCCGTGTGCACGCCGGCCGGCTGGAGGCGGTGGTGTTCACGCGCGACGTGAGATGACGGGACCGGCGCGCACGGGCATGATGCGCTCGATGCGAACCCCCACCCGCTCGAGGCTCGCCGCGCTCGTGCTCGTCGCCTGCACGGCCACCCCCGCGCTCGCCAAGGCTCCCGCCGGCCCGCTCACCGCCACCGAGAAGAAGCTCGTCCAGTACCTCGACCACCGGCTCCCCGAGTCGCTGGTACTGCTCGAGCGCGCGGTGAACATCAACAGCGGCACCTCCAACCATGCCGGCGTGCGCGAGGTGGGGAAACTCTTCACCGCCGAGCTGGACGCGATGGGGTTCACCACCCGCTGGGTGGACGGTGCCGGCTTCGGCCGGGCGGGGCATCTCGTTGCCGAACGGGGCACCAAGGCCGGCGCGCCGAAGATCGTCCTCGTCGGCCACCTCGACACCGTGTTCGAGCCGGACAGCCCGTTCCAGCGCTTCCAGCACCTCGACGACTCCACCGCCGCCGGTCCCGGCGTCATCGACATGAAGGGCGGCGACGTCATCCTGCTGCTGGCGCTGCGCGCGCTGCACGACACCCACGAGCTCGACCGACTTCAGATATGCGTGGTCATGACCGGCGACGAGGAGAGCCCCGGCCGGCCGATCGACGCCGCGCGCGCGGCGCTCGTGGCCGCCGCCCGGGGCGCCGATGCGGCGATCGGGTTCGAGGACGGCGATGGCGATCCGCAGCACGTCATCGTCAGCCGTCGCGGGAGCAGCAGCTGGACGCTGCGCGTGCGCGGCACGCCGTCGCACTCCTCGCAGGTGTTCACGGCCGACGTGGGGATCGGGGCCATCTACGAGGCGGCACGCCTGCTCGAGCGCTTCCGCGACACGCTCCAGGTCGAGCCCTACCTCACCTTCAATCCCGGCCTGGTCCTCGGCGGCACCGCGATCAGCCAGGACTCCACGGGCACGCGCGGCACCGCGTTCGGGAAGACCAACGTGGTCGCGGAGACCACGGTCGTCACCGGCGACCTGCGCGCGATCACGCTCGAGCAGCGCGAGCGTGCGCGCGCGGTGATGCAGGGCATCGTCGCCGAGGGCTCGCCGCGCACCTCCGCGACGATCGAGTTCGACGATGGATACCCGCCGCTCGCACCCACCGACGGCAACCGCCGGCTGCTGGCGATGGTCGACCGCGCGAGCCACGACCTCGGCTTCGGCGCGCTCACGCCCGTGGATCCCGCGCGCGCGGGTGCCGCCGACGTCTCGTTCCTCGCCGGCACGGTGCCCATGGTGATCGATGCCATGGGTTTGAAAGGGAGCGGCGGCCACACCGTGCTCGAGACCGCGCGGCTCGGGACGCTTGCCGTCCAGGCGAAGCGCGTCGCGGTCACGCTGTCACGGCTCGCGCGCCAGCGCTAACGCCGCCCTCGAATACCGTCGATCCACGATTCGAACCACGGCTGCCCGCAGCGCGCCTGCTCCAGCTTCCGCAACTTGCACCTCCAAGAGTCGAGCGCCGGGGCAGGCCTGCCTCGCCGCGGTCGGGGGGTGTGACCGCGGTCGCTCCCGCGCCCGGCGCTCCCTGTCATCGCCACCGTGTCCGCTCGCAGGTCACGGCAGCAGGATCATATTCTCGCCGAGCCGCGCACGAAGTGGTTCATGGTGCGGAGCCTGGCGCTTCATGGTTGGCGAGCTCCCGGTCCGCTCGAGGCGGGCGATGGGACGAGTCGGTGCCGGCGCGGGGTACGTGACCGGCCGGCGGAGCGACCGCCGGAGGACGGTTCCCCCGAAACCGAACCCCCGAGCGGCGCCGGCCACACGAGGCAACCGGCA